>JABSQY010000020.1 GCA_013215525.1 Nanoarchaeales archaeon
ATGAATTATTTGCTCCAGTTGAATCTTTAAAAACAGGTTTATCAGAACTTGTATTAAGTAAAGATAATATTTTATTTTCATTAGAACAATATAAAACTGCAATGAAATATGAAACAAGACATGAAATAATACAAGAACTAAATAAAAAATTAAATGATTCTGGAAATTTTATTAAATATATTCCCGATAAATTAAAAATAAAAAAACATATATACGATAATAAAATAAAATAATTTATATACTAATATACATCAAGAATAATATAGAAAATGAAATCAAATAACATTACAAAATTAAAATATATTTATTTTTTTAAATCTTTAAATTTTTTTGCACCAATTTTAGCTTTATTTTATTTAGCTAGAGGTCTTAATACATTTGAACTTTTATCATTAGAAGTTATATTAATAAGTACATTATTTTTAGCAGAAATTCCAACTGGAATACTTGCTGATAAAATTAAAAGAAAGTATTCTATAAGTTTAGTTATTTTATTTTATATTATTGGAAATATTTTAACTATTTATGCAGAATCTTATTTTACATTTATAATAATTCAAATTATTTTTGGAATTGGATTAGCTTTTGGTTCTGGAGCTGTTGAAGCATTAGTTTATGATACTTTGAAATCTGAAAATAAAGAAAAAGAAATGAATAAATATTGGGGTTCAATTAATTCTAAAGCTTTAATTAGTGGAGTTATTGCAGTTTTAATTGGAGGATTTTTAACTTTGAGTCAAGATATAAATTCATATTTGTTAACATTTAAACTTTATACAATTGGTGCAGTTATTGCTTTAATTATTTCTTTTTTTATAGATGAACCTAATTTTAAGAAACAATCTAAAACTGAAAGTTCAATTGTAATATTTAAAAATTCATATAATTTAATTTTAAAGAACAAAAATTTAAGACAAATAATTTATGTATCTATTTTAACAGTTCCATTTCCACATATAATTAAATTATTATTTCAACCTTATTTTAATTTAGTTGGAGTTTCATCAATTTATTTTGGAATTTCTGTATCTGTTGCAATGCTTTTTGGAGCGTTATTTTTAAAATATGCATTTAAGATTGAAAATAAGTTTGGAATAAAAAAAACTATTTTTTTATTAAATATAATTCCAGCAATAGCCTACATTTTAATGAGTTTTATAATTACTCCTACTTATGCTATTTTATTTTATATTATTATTTATAGTTTATCTTTTATGAGAAATCCAATATTTTCTCAATATCAAAATGATCATATTGAAAGTAAAAATAGAGCAACTACTTTATCTCTTATATCTATGATTAATTCAATATATTTTATAATTAGTCAATTAGTCATAGGAGTTATTGCTAATTATAATTTATTATTAAGTTTTTTTATTATGGGGATCATAATATTAATAAGTTCAATAATTTTTAAAATAGATGAAAGTCATATTAAAAATAAAAAATATTAATAAATAATAAAAAAATAAAATCCAATAAATGTTAGTATGACAAGAGCCGACACGTGTGGACCTCCTGCAATAATTTTATTTTCTTGCATTAAACCAAATAGGAATCCAGATAGGATAGATAATTCATAAGATAATAACATTAGTAATGATAGATAGATTAATGTTCTATCGTCAGCTACAGGCGCTTGTGTTGCTCCTAAAGATTCGTTTATTCCACCTATTGTCGGTGATGCAGCACTTCCAATTCCTAAAAATAAATTATTATAAATTAAAACTATAATTAATAGAAAAATCATAAAAGAAATGTATCCAGTGAATGTATTTGAAGATAAATTATCTTTTCTTTCCTTTTGTCTTAATGTTTCAACTGAAATTTTATTTGATACTTCTCTTAAAATTTTTTCTGCGTGACCACCTACTGCTCTTGCTTCAATCACTAGACGTAAATCTCTTTTTAATACAGAACTTCCAACATTTTTTCCAAACTCAGTTAATGCTGTATCAAAGTCAATTCCCCACGCTAGATGATTTGATAATTTTTGAATATCTTCATTTAAAATTCCATATTCATTTTCAGTTGTTGATTTAATTGATGTTACTAAATCCATCCCAGATTCCACATTATCTACAACATCACGTAAAAATCTAGGAATACTTTTCATTTTAGTTTCAACTTTTTTAACACCCATTAACCCAATTAATAAATATGGAGTTAAGAAAAGTACAAATGGTAGAGCTAAATAAATATTAATTAATTTTGGTTCTGTCATGTGTGTTAATGCGAAAAATAATGAATAACCAAGAGATGTAAAACCTAACACCAATAAAATATATCTAAATATTTCAATTGTATCAATTGATTTTTTTACATGCTTTAATTTTGATTTTGTTTTATTCTTTGGATTATCAATTCCCATAAACCAATAATAAAATATTTTTAGTTTACTTGTTTGAGTTTGAGTTTTACTTTGAACTTTTGTATCATTTGAATTTTTGTTATTTAATTTAATATGATTTTGTTTTTTTGAATTCATTTTAATTGTCTCCCTCGATTGGTTCTAGTCTTGAATATAATGGTTTTGAGTAATAAATTAACATCATAAAAGCAATATATGCAAGAGGTAGGAAAAATAATAATAAAATTATTGATGACATCGAATCTGACCCGCCAGCTGCTGATGAACCTGATGCACTGAAATTTACAAGTGATAAAATTGAACTCATTACAGTATAGAATAGTGGTGCAATTAATAAAATTACTACATAAATTTGAGAATAGATTAAAAGAGTTTCAATGTTTTTCTTTTCAATAGATTCAATTTCTTTTTCTAGGTTTGAAAGTTTTCTATCAAAATAGTTATAGATGTTTCCACCTGAGTTTGAAATAGTTACCATATCATTTAACAAGTCTGCAAGCTCATGTGATGGACAAGATTGCATTGCTTCACGGATCGCAGAATGGATATCATAACCTAGAAAATCTTTATAATAAGTAATTCTATTAAATTCAACTTTAATTTCTTTATAGATTAAAAAATCATCAATAATTTCAATCATTTTTGTTAATGAAATTTCTTGTGCTAGAATTTTTAAGTACGGTAATAAGTATACAATCGCTGCATCAATTTCATCACCACGAGATTTTGCAACTATAATAGGATAATTATAAAAAAATAAACCTATAGCCATAAATAAAATTGTTCCACCATAAAAAACTAATATTGCATATAGAGGATTTATTGTTAAGAAAAAAAATGTTAAAATAATTGATAATCCTAACCCACCAACAATTGTTAAAAAGATAGAAATAAAATATTCCTCCGGAATCATTTTTAAATTCGCTTTTTTTAAATAAGATTCATATTTTGAGTTATAAATACTTTTATCAAAAAATCTTCTAAACTTTTTAACTCGTAATAATGGTCTTCCAAAATATTTGTATAAAAAATGACAGTATAGAGAAATAAAATTCTCTGAAAATTCTGATGTTATTTTTGCATTATTATTTATTACCATTTTAGTTTATTATTTAGTTTCATGAGTATCTACTCCTACAGTATCACTCGAACCAACACCATCTGAATCTTTATCTAAATGTTTTGTATAGTTTTCTACATATTCAATAATTCCAGATGGATCTTTATGATATGCTAAAATAATTTCAGACACATTTGCAAATTCAGTAATATGTTTTTTATGCATTAAATCTAAAATTCTTCTACGTTTCTCTATCTCTGCCCATAACGCTTCTTCCTTTCCACCACGTAGTTCTAAAAGATGAGTTAGTGTTGCAGATGTGTCTGAATAAATATATTCATCAGTTGGCGCGTTAAAGGTTACAAATTCATTTGTTGTAAATTTATCAGTTACCTTATTATAATCAATAACCTCAGTTACACCAGTTACACGACGTACAATATTATCTTTAATTTTCATTTGTTTTAAAAATATTACAATGTCTAATTCCGTTAATAATTGCGGAGGTAAATTAATTGGTTCAATTATCATACGATTAACTAAATCTTCAAACTTTTCTGCGTGAACAGTCCCCATTCCTGCGTGTCCTGTTGCCATTCCTTGAAATAAAATTGCAGCTTCAGCACCACGAATTTCACCCACAATAATATAATCTGGACGTTCACGCAGGGACGCCTTTAATAAATCAAACATTGTAACTTGCGAATCATTATCAGTATCTTTAGAGATTAAACTTAACCAGTGCTCGTGAGGAAGATTAATTTCAGGAGTATCTTCAATTGATACAATTTTTGCAGTCGGAGGTACAAATAATGATAATGCATTTAGTACAGTTGTTTTTCCAGTAGCAGTTCCACCAGATACAAGAATTGATTGTTTGTTTTCAACAGCAAGCCATAAATAAGCTAATAAAAATGGAGGTATTGTTCCAAATTCAATTAGATGGATTGGAGTAAATGGTTCCGCACGGAATTTACGAATTGTATAGTTTGAACCTTTTTCGGAAATTTCTTTTCCATAAATTGCTTCAACACGACTTCCGTCAGGTAATGCACCTTGTAAAATTGGTTTTGATAAAGAAATTTCTTTATTTGATTTTTGTGCTAATTTTATAATAAAGGAATTTAATTTTACAATGTCCGTATATTTTCTATTAACTTCAAGTGGTCCATATTTTAAATGATTTACAAAAATTGGAACTCCTAAACCATCGCAAGACACATCTTCAATATATTTATCATGCATAATTGGTTCAAGTAAATCAAGTCCTAAGAAATCTCTCACTAAATAATATGTGATTTTATTAAATTCTTCTTCAGTAAATTTTAATCTATATTTTGATGCTAATTTTCGAGTTCTCTCAATAATTAATTCTTTTCCTGAAATAGATATTTGTTCCGGAGATACTTTATCAAACACATAAATAAATGCGTTCTTTAAATAATCTAATTTTTCTTGTTCATCTTCTGTTAATTCAGGTTCAATTATTTCATATAAAATTTTTTGAGTTTCTTCATCAAATTTAATTTTTACTTTTGCAAGTTCATATAAATTATAACTATCATCAACACCACGATAATTAATAGGTTCCCAATCACTTCCAGATTCTTTTAATAATGCATCAGGTAATTTTGCAAGTTTTGCTTTTTTTGTAACTGGTTTTGTAATTATATGTTCAACTTCATTTAATGATTCAGAATTAATATAATTTTTTGCAATAATATTAATTGGTGCAAGTCCGAAACCTGCTGGAATGTTTGAATTTTGTCCACCATAATTTATTTGTGATTGTAATTGTCCAGATTGTTGCGTTTGTGAAGTTCTATTAAAGTTTTGATTATTTACTTGACTATTTTGTTGATTATTTGAATTACTTAATCCTGATGTATTATTTGCAATTGTTTCTAAATATTTTTCTGAGTTTCCGTTTCCGGTTTGTCCACTTGAACTTTGTAGTGTTTGTGTAGAAGTATTTGATTGGTTTGGATTAAAATTTGTACCCTGAAAATTAGAATCTGTGTCTATTTGGTTTTGAAAAGAAATAATTTTACTTTGTAAAAAATTATCATAATTATCTTTACGATCACTATACATTACCATTGCGTTTCGCATAATTTTATTTACTGTTGCTTTGTCCATTTTTAACAAGTGTATGTATTTGAATAATTTATGAATTTATTTTCAAAATATAAATCAAAATCAAAATCTGAATAAGATAATAATGATAAATCTGCTGGAGCAGAAGGTTGTTTTGTAATTGTTAATAAACAATTATAATTATTATTTAAACAGTTTAAATTAATATGATTTTGATAAGATAAAAATCTTGAATCAAATTGTGAACCATTACTATTATATGCAATGTTACAAGTTTCATAGATTATATTCTCTATAATGATAGAATTGGTAAAATCAGTTATATAAGAGTTATCTGTCTCTAATGAATAAATAAAAACTAAGGATAGAATTAATAAAAATCCAGATAAGATAAATATTTGTCCAGATTTGTTTGAAAAAATATTTTTCATTTTAATAACACACTCCAAGTACTAAAGTTTTTGGATCAAATGTTGTTAAATTATAAGAAGATATAAATGATTGTGAGAAAAATTTACCATTAATTGAAGTACAAGTTTGAATGTATTTGGAAGTTGTACCATTTGTTAAATATAGTTCATATTTGTTTAATGTTAAGTTAATTATTGTTAAAGTATTTGTCCAGTTTTGAGTAATTGTTGTATTTGATAAATCTTCAAGTACAACTACATTTCGTATTGAATCTAATTTTGAAATAGAAGATAAATATGTATCTAAATTATAAGAGTTAAATGAATTTGTTGTTGGCTGTTGACTGATTGTAAAATAAAAAAAAATACCACTAAATAATAATGCGAGTAATGAAAATTCTATTACAGTTATTTGAGCTAATTTGTTAAATCTCATTAATTTATTTTTAAAAGTTTTAGTTTTAATTTCCATCTTCATTTCCAGACCTCAACATAAATTTGATATAAGATATTTGTGCCGGATTGATAACAAGAGTATGATTGTGATAATGAAGAGTAGGAAGATTCAAATCCAAAGTTGTGTACTTGCGTACTTGTTAATATATTTGTAATTTTAAGATTAAAATTAAAATTGTCAATATTTAAAGAATCTTTTATTGATACATAATTTGAATTTACATAACCAGATAAAATTGTTAAATCTAGTTCATCATTTGTTGTTAAATCATTTCTAAAAAAAGTACATAAATCCCTTGATGTTGATTTTAATAAAATTAATTCAGAATTTGTATGCGAGTTTTCAAAATAGTTTTGATAAAAAATATATATTACTGTGAAAAATGTGAAAAATAAGATTCCTGCAAACATAATGTCAATTTGAACATATCCAGATTTATTTGAATTTGATGTCAATTTGATTCACCCCATTATTTGTAAAAATTAATTGATAATTTTCAGGACTTAATGTGAAATTACTTTTAAATGTGTATGGCGCGTCTAGTTGTAATGCTAAAGTTTCAAAACCCCCATTTGAATTATAACATAAATTATCAAAACAAATTGGAGATGAAGATTTAAATTCAACTAAAGAATAGTATTTCATTTCTGAAGGCGTAAATATAATTACTCCTTTTTTTGTGTTGATTGGATATGACATTGATGAACCTGGAAAATTTTGAATATTTTGTAATTCAATGTTTAATTTTTTAAATGTTAATTCAATATTGTCTCTTTCTAAAGAAATAATTTTATTATCTAATATATTATTTACAACAACATATGTCGTTAATGATAAAACTAAAATTAATGAAGTTAATAATGCAAATGATGTAACTTCAATAAATCCTTTTTTTGATTTTTTCAAGAAAGTGTTAGTTTTATTGTACATAATTAAATTTTTGCGATAAATATTTATTTAATAAATGTTTAACTTTGGAGTTAAAATAGCTAAGTTGGTATGAATTTTGATTGTTTAATTATTATATAATAATTAATTATATTATTAAATATATAATTAGTTAAGTTTAGAGATACAGGTCCCATTATTTAAAAAAGTAGTTTTAGCACTTGGATAAAATGTATAATTATTACAAAAAGTTACTAAACTTGGAATTGAGTTTACATGTAAATCTAATTTTGTTGTTAAATAACCATCAATTTGATTTGATATTAAATCAATTTCAATATTTTTTGAATCTAATTTTGAATTATAAATTAAAGTAGAATTTTTTAAATTTTGTATAGATAATATTTGCGTTCTAAATGATGTGATTGAATTTAGTAACTGTGCCCTTTGCGTATTTTCTATAGAATTTTCTTTAGCTTTTTCATAAAAACCATACGAGAATGTAAGTAATCCAATTGTTATAAATATAGAAAGTGTAAAAGTTGTAATTGATACAAATGCTGATTTATTTTTATTTAGAAGTATCATATAAGGAGTTATTTATTTATTTTTGTAAATTAGAAAAATTTTATTTTTAAAAATAAAATTTATTGTGAAACCTTTGTTACAGGAACTAATCCAGTGGTAGTTTCAAGTAAAACTGAAACAGATTCACCAGCTACATAAGTACCAGTACCGTCACAAGCGTATGATGTTACCCCAGGAGTAACTAAAAATGATGTAGTCTCAGTACATTGATAATCTCCAGTATTACTAGAAATTGTTAAACCAGTTACATTAATATTAGTTGTTGCACTATTGTATATATATACAAGGTCGCTTTCAACTCTTTGAACATCTAAAGATGCACCTGCTGATGCAGTTTGTAGTTCCACACCAGATAATTGTTTACTTTGAAAAGTTGTAAACCAACTTTGAAATCCTACAACAGCTACAACAGCTACCACTAAAAGAAGTGCAGTTGCAACAACAGGACTGATTGCTTTTTTATTAAATACCATTTTAAAATTATATGTTTTAATACACAATTGTATTGTGATTAAGGATAATTGAGAAAAAGAGATTTAAATAAATTATTTACTCTTTAAAAGTTGTAAATAGTAATAAATGAAGAAAAAAATACAAAAAATTATTTTAAATTTTTTAATTTACTTAATCGAGAGTCAATATCTAAAATTTTATTAGGAATTTGAGAACTTGGTTCGATTTCTAAATCAAAGTCAGTGTGCACTACTTCAATTAATGGTTCATCAGTATTTTGAGATGATAAGGTGTTAAATGGGTCGTGTTTAATTACAACTTTTTTAGATGTTTTAACGTGTTGCATTTTTTCAACTAAAGGTAATTGTACTTGATTCGCATTATTTGAGATTTTAGTTAAAGTTTTATTAACATGTGAAAATTGTCCATCTAACATTTGATTATGTTCATTAATTAATGTTGTTGATAGTTGAATTGTATTTTCAATTTCATCTAATTTTCTAGTTATATCAATTTGAGTTTGTCCATAGTTTTGTCTTTGGAATTCATCTCTTAAAACTAAAATTTCACTAGATAAAGAACTAATTTGAGAAATCATATTTGAATTTTGAACTGACATTTCATTATATGATTTTTTAATTTGAGTTATTTCATTTCCAAATTTTAAAACCATATCATTTAGAAAAGTTTTCATATCTAAAGTTGTTTGTAAAAATAAGTTATTCATTTTATTAGAAAATAAATTTTGTTGTTCATTTACAACCTTCATTACCATACCTTCAATGTCTACAGATAAGTTTTTTCTTAAAAGTGAAACTTCTAATCTTAAATCCAATAAATTTTGAGAGAATAAATGATTAAATTCTATTGCATCATCTGAAGGTGAATTATTTTTTAGAGATTTTGCCATTAAACCTAAATCTATCCCAGAAACATGTTTATCAAGTTCTGAATTGTACTTTTTTAATTCATCAATTAATTTTTTATTTGTATTTACCATTTTATTTTAAAACCATTTTCCCTTTTTTTTATCTTTTGACTCATCAACAATATCTTGAGCATCTTTACTTACTTCATCATTTTTCACATCTGAATCTTGCGCTCCAAATTCAGGGATTGGAGGTAAATCAGTAACTTCCAAGGTTTGAGATGGAAGAGAAGATTTAGATTCTGAATTATTTCCATAAGTATTTTCATTTGAAGATGATACTGAATTTAATTTTGAAATTTTTTCTAATAATTCGTCAAATCGTGTATTCATTGAATTCTCAATTGATTCTAATTTTTCAAAAAGTTTTATTTCTAAACTATCCTCAACAGTTTCTTTTTCTGTATCTTCTGACTCAGTGTTTTCAGATTTTTCTGATTCTTCAGACTCAGTTTCTTTTTCTGAGTTCTCAGATTCAGAAGGATTTGAAGACTCTTGAAAAATTTTTACTAAAAAATCTAGTTTTGCATCAATGTGAACTAAAATTTCCTCATTTTGTTTAGACTCATTTTTTGTTAAAGTTTCTACAAGTAATTTTTGTTTAATTCTTAAACTTTCAAGTTCCTTGATTAAATCAATATCGGAACTTAAAGAAGTATTTTTAGCCATACTAGTTTTTTATAATAAAGTAATTTAATAATTCGTAACTCCTATAAAATTAGAAACTAGAAAAAGAAATAAAAATAGAGATTAATTAATTTGAAAAACTTTGAAAAATTTAATATACTTTTGAAATCAGAGATTTCTAAATCATTTTTTCAAATTAATTTGAAAAAACTTTGAAAATATACAAATATTTTCAAATCATTGAATTGAACAATATTCAATTAAATATATTTAGCAAACGATTATATTTTGCAATTCTTTCTCCTCTTGCTGGAGCTCCAAGTTTAATACTTGATTCCATTGCAACTGCTAAGTCTGCTATAAAGTCATCTGTTGTTTCTCCACTTCTGTGCGATACAATTACTTCCCAATTTTTTGATTTTGCTAATTTATATGCATCAATTGATTCAGTTAAAGAACCGATTTGATTTATTTTTAATAATAATGAATTACAAGTTTTTAATTCAATTGCTTGTTTAATTCTCTTAGTATTTGTAACTAATAAATCATCTCCTACTGATAGAAGATTTTTTTTATTTGTTAAATGATTTTTGAATTTTAATTTTGGACCATATTTTAAAAAATATGCAAACCCTTCAAAGTCATCTTCATCCATTGCATCTTCAATTGAGATTAAAGGATATGAGTCGCATAAGTCAGAATAATACTTTGTTAAATCTTTATAGTCTAAATTTAATCCTTCTTCGATTTCATATAGTTTAGTTTCTTTATTATAAAAATCACTTGCAGCAGCATCAAGTGCTAAAAATATTTGACCTTCATAGTTTGCTTTTTTAATTGCTTCCACAATTAAGTCTAATGCTTGTGTTGCTTTTGATAAGTTTGGAGCAAATCCTCCTTCATCACCAACGGCAGTTTGAGATTTATCGTAATTAGTTTCAATTAATAATTTTAAAGTTTGATAAATTTCACATGTAGCTTTAATGTTTAATTCTAAATCTCCTAAATTTGGAAGTATCATAAATTCTTGAATGTTTAATTTATTTCCACTGTGAAGTCCACCGTTAATTATGTTTGCAAATAGTTGTGGCGCAACTAGTTCATTGTTTGATTTGTTTAGAAAAGATATATCATTAATTAATCTATATAAGTATTCGTGTAGTTCTAGGTTGTAGAACTTTGCTGATGCTTTGGCGAATGCCACTGAAATTCCTAAGATTGTGTTTGCTCCAAGAATTGATTTGTTTTCTGAACCGTCAAGTTCAATTAGGTTTTCGTCTAAAGTTTGTTGAGTAAAGTTTAATCCAATTAGTCTATCTTTAATGTTATTTATGTTTTCAACACAATTGTACACGGATTTTCCACCAAATAAGTTTTTATTTCCATCTCTTAATTCGTGCGCTTCGTGAATTCCTGTTGATGCTCCTGATGGCACTTGGAAATTTCCTTTTGAACCATCTTCTAAAAGTATTTCTACTTGTAGTGTTGGATTTCCTCTTGAATCTAAAATTTGTAATGCAGTTATATCTAATATTTTCATAATAAAAAATTAATTGTAAATTTTATGTAGTTTGTTAACTACTTTTAAAGAAAAAAAGTGTAAAATAAATAGTTTATAATTATTTGAATAAATAATTATTCATCAGATGATTTTTGTGATGATTTTTCTTCTGCTAAAGATAACATCTCTTCAACTGCATCAAATAATTCTTTCTTTTGAGCAATTTTAAATAATACGTTTGATTTGTATCTTTTTAATCCTTCTGAGTTTGTCCATCCTTTTGAGAATCCGATAAACATATCTTGTTCTTCAGGGGCTTGTTTTAATGTAACTTCAATAAAATTATTTCCACCTGCATCAATTACTTTTGTATTTAGTGTTTTCCAATCTGCTGACATTTTATAGTATTAGTTTCAATTTGAAACCATTTTAAGTATTAAATTGTTAATTATATTTATATAACTTTCTAAAATTTAGGGATAAAAGTGTATATAAAGATTAAAAAAATATACTAATTGTTGAAAAAGATTAAAACTATTAATCAATTTGTGATTTTAATTGAAAAGAAAAAAAAGATATATAATAATATATTTTATTATTCAAGAAATGAAAAAAATTATAAATTTTTTATTGTGATAGTTACAGGACAATGATCTGAACCAGTGATTTGGTCTTCAATATCTGCATCAACTAATTTGTCTTTGATTGAATTTGATGTGAAAAAATAATCGATACGCCAACCAACATTGTTTGCTCTTGCTCTTCCCATATAAGACCACCAACTAAATTTCTCAGTTTCAGGATGAAAATGTCTAAATGTATCAATAAATCCTTTTTCCACAATATTATCAATTCCAGCTCTTTCTGAATCTGTAAATCCTGCAGCCCCAGGCTTTGTCGCAGTTGTTTTGTTTGATTTGTCGTTTCTAATATCAATGTCTTTGTGTGCAGCGTTTAAGTCACCACAAAAAATTACTGGTTTTGTTTTTTCTAATTCTATACAATAGTTTAGAAATAATACGTCCCATTCTTTTGTTCTTTCATCTAATCTTGATAAATCTCTTTTTGAGTTTGGAGTATATACTGTTACAAGGTAGAAATTTTCATATTCTGCTGTAATTACTCTTCCTTCTTTGTCGTGTTTTTCAAATCCTAAATCATAAGTTACATTAATTGGTTCAGTTTTTGAAAAAATTGCAGTTCCAGAATATCCTTTTTTTTCTGCGGAATTCCAATATTCATAATTGTATCCTAATTCGTGTAGTGCGTGGTCTACTTGGTCTGGGTGTGCTTTTGTTTCTTGCAAACATACAATGTCTGAGTTTAATTTTTCTAAAGATTCAATAAAATCTTTCTTTAAAACTGCTCGAATTCCGTTCACATTCCATGATGTAATTTTTAAATTATTTTGTTTCATAGTATATAATAGAGAGATTGATTTTTAAGTTATGTGTGTTATTGGTGCGTGATTTATTGTATTTATTGATATTTTTTCATGATTTTTTATTTTCTTGTATTTGTAACTTTATGGTAAGCTTTAAAAAGAGTTTTTGATTTATTTATGTTATGGGAAGAATTAAAACAAGATACATTAAATCTAACGGAGATAAAATCTTTGCAAAAGCTAAAGATGAATTTACACAATCTTTTGAAGAAAACAAGGAAATTGCTAAAAAATACGCAGATATTCCTTCAAAAAGAATGAGAAACCAAGTTATGGGACATATTGTACGTAAGGCTAAGGAAAGAGCTAACAGTGAGGACTAAATAAAATGTTATTAGAAGTAGGTAGATTAGTAGTTAAGACTGCAGGAAGAGATGCTATGGAATATGGAGTTATTGTTGAAAAGATTGATGATAATTACTTTTTAGTTGATGGTAATACAAGAAGAAAGAAAGTTAACAAGTCTCACTTAGAGCCTGTTGGAAAAGTATTAGATATTAAGAAAGGAACTGTTGAAGATGTTAGAGCAGCTTTAGATGGTGCTGGTATCGAGTTAAAAGTTCGTGGTGAAGCAAGAGTTGCAAAGTCACAAGTAAAAGCTGAATCAGCTGATACTAAGAAATCTAAGAAATAGATTTCACATTATTTTTTTATTATATAATTTCAAATATTGAAATTATTTTATTTTTGTTTTTTTAGAATTAAGTTATAAAGATACTATTTTTTATTATTATTTAAATAGAATCCAATTGAAAAAGCTCCAGCAGTCATAATAGTACTAATTATTCCAACTATTTTTCCTTTAAAATATGCAGATTGATATGCAGTAGTTTGTTTAAATTGATTATTTAAATCATACTCAGTATTAGTTTTCTTAATTGTTTTTTCTAAAAAACCTAATTTTTTAAGACACTTGATTGGAAATACTATAGCATTTTCCATACCATCTGTAAATCCGAGTTCAAAAATACTCATATAACTCATGTATACTTCTTGTTTTTCTAAAATACTTAGATTACTTTTGTAATCTATTAATTTTTCCATAAAATACATATACTATTAATCTATATAAATATATTTATTTAATCAATTTTAAATTATTATTTAGTATAATTGGTTTTAATCCTAGTAATTCTTCTTTATATGCTAACTCTGGAATTTTATTTAATAAATAAATTGGTTTATCTACATGAAATGCGACACCCATTTCTAAAAAGGTATTTCCCCCAACATAATTTTCTATGTTATTTTTTGTATAATTTAGTACAATTATCACATCAGACCATTCAATTTTTTCAAAGTGTGTTCTTATTGCATCTGCTTTTGTATCCCAAACCCAACTTTTTTCGTTCGTGATTTTATTTCTAAGTTTATAATATTGTGTTACAGAAATTACTTTTCCAGTATTATCAGTAATTTCAGTTAGTGGCATTTTAACGCTGTGTCCTAGTTCTTCTAGTTCTTGTTTTACTTGTAACATTTCATCAAAAAATGCCATACTTCCACAAATTGTTATTTTCATAATTAATTTATATTTTTATTATTTATAAATATTTTTAATTTATTGACTATTATGATTTACTTTAAGTTACAAATCACATTACTACATTGTATTTACTTTTTGAACATAATAACTTTGTTTATATATTCATTATCTTATTGTTTATCTATGGTCGAAATTACTAAACATTTTACATCTTCAGTGTACATTGTATTTGAGAATAAAGTTTTATTACATGTTCATAAAAAATATGATATGCTTTTACCAGTTGGTGGACATATTGATAGAGATGAATTACCTGCTGATGCTGCGGCTCGTAAAGCAAAAGAAGAATCTGGACTTGATGTTGAGATTTTTAATTCTCGTAAATATGATAATTTTGAAGATGGTGAAAAAATGAATTTTGAAAAAGAAATTAATATTGGTGAATTTTGTAATTTGCATTATGTTAATGAGTTTCATCAACATATCGATTTTACTTTTTTTGCTAAAGCATTTTCAAATGTTTTAAAACCTGCTAAAGGTGAAACTAAAGCTTTGTACTGGTTTACACGAGAAGAGATTATTTCTCAAACTAAAATTAAAACATCAACGAAAAAGTATGCTTTGTATGCGCTTGATAATGTTAAATAGTTTAACTATTTATTTTTATTTTTAATTAATAAATTAATCATATTCTAAATGTTTATAAAATAAGAAATACAAATTATAATATGATTATTGGTATAGTAGGAAAACCTAATGTTGGGAAGTCAGCATTTCAAGAAATTTTCTACGAAAATTTCTAAGCCGTTGTGAAATCGAAGAGTTTCACAAAGTTTTAGAAGTTTAACAAGTATAAAAAACAAAAAATTCTAAATGTTTATAAAATAAGAAATATAGTTTATAATATGATTATTGGTATAGTAGGAAAACCAAATGTAGGAAAGTCCGCATTTTTTAGAAGTTTAACTTTAGCTGACGCGGAATCAGGAGATTTTCCGTTTACAACTATTGATCCTAATTCTGCGATTGGATATGTAAAGATTAAAGACCCAGCTCTTGATTTTGATAAACATTCTAATCCACGTGATGGATTTGTTTTAGGTGATTGGAGATTTGCTCCAATTGAGATTATTGATGTTGCAGGACTTGTGCCTGGTGCTCATGAAGGTAAAGGTTTAGGAAATAAATTTTTAGATGATTTAAGACAAGCTGACGCGTTAATTCATGTGATTGATTTGTCTGGTGGAACTAATGAGAAAGGTGAAAAGGTTGAAATTAATTCATACAACCCTGCTAATGATATTAAGTTTTTAGAGGAAGAGTTAGATCATTGGTTTTTGAATGTTTTAAAGAAAAATTGGTTAAATATTGAAAAGAAATTTCGTCAACAAGATATGAAGTTAGAGGATGCATTAAATACAGTACTTTCTGGTTTAAATATTTCACTTGATGATATTTATGCTGCTTGTTTAGAGTTAAAATTAGATAAAACAAATGCGTCTGAGAATGTGTTTGAACTTGCTCAAAAGTTAAGACAGTTATCAAAACCTATGATTATTGCGGCTAATAAGTGTGATGTTTTAATGGAAGATAATTTATGGGAAAAGAAACTTAATTCTTTAAAAGAACAATTTCCTAATTATTTAATTATTCCAATTTTAGCTCAGTATGAAGCTAATGTTAAGACTGCATCAAAGGCTGGACTTCTTGATTATATCCCTGGAGATGTTTCTTTTTCTGTTACTGATGAAAGTAAGTTAAATGATGCTCAAAAAGCTGGACTTGCTCAAATTGATAAAGTTATGAAGAAGATGAATGGGAGTGGAGTTCAACAATGTTTGGATGCTGCTGTTTTTGATTTATTAAAATTAAAACCTATTTTTCCTGGTGGAAGTAAGTTAGAAGATAGTAAGGGAAATACTTTGCCAGATTGTTTTTTAATGAAAGAAGATGCTACTGCGTTAGATTTTGCTTATAGATTACATACGGATTTTGGAAAGTATTTTATTAAAGCTATTGATATTAAAACTAAGATGATGGTTGGTAAAGATCATTCTTTGAAGTTTGGTGATATTGTAGAAATCGTTTCTGGAAAGTAAGAGCTTTTATCATTTATTTCAAATTTTAATTTGAAATTCTATTTTTTATTTTTTCGCTAAATTTGCGAAAAAGATTAATATTAATTAGTTTAATTTTATCCATTTATCGCGTTTTTGAAATTAAATTAATTTTCAATTTTATTTTATTTGTTTATCAAAATTATCCATTGTTTTTTCCATATTTTCAATTCCTTTTTTAGTTTCAGGTGAAAAATCAATTAAATAAACTTTTTTTGTTTTATTTGAGTATAGAGCTTGTAAATCAATATTATTTATTTTTAAATTAAGTTCTAATTTTTATAGTTTATCAATTTCTTTTCTAAATAATTTGTTCATAAATTCTGGAGATAAGTTTTGTGAGTATCTGTATAACATTTTAGAATCTTCGACAAATTCCATAACTAAAATATCTACTATTTCACCGTTTAATTTTCCTTTAGCAATTCCAATATATTTTGGAGTTGAAATTCCATTTCTTCTTAATAAATTACCAATTTCTAAATCATTTTTTAATTCCTCAATATCATCAAATTTTGATACTTTTGCAATTAATTTATTTTTTCCAATTATTTTGTGAAGTTGTGAGTACATTCCTAAGTTCTCACAAGTATTTTCAAGTTCATAAATTTTAGAGTTAAATAATTTAAACATATAGAATAAATAAATTTAAATATGTATATAAAATTATTGTATTATTAAATAAATTAAGTAAAATAAAAAAATTATAAATTTGATAAATATGAAATTCCATAAATCATAATATATGTAATTATTATTATAAAAATTATTATTTTTAAAATAATTAAATTTTGAGATTGAAAATTTCTTTTTAGAATTTTTTTTGAAGGTAGACTATAATAAACTTGATTAATATCACTTAACTTATAACCTGCACCCGTTAGAGCTTGTACTATTTGAGATTTAGTATAATCTCGTTTATATTCTAAAATATATTTTCTAATATTTTCTTTTGGCATTTTTTTAATTTAACATCATAAAGTAACTAAACATTAGTCCTAGCCCACCTAAAAATATAAAGGATGCTCCTGCGAAGTATACTGCGATGTTTGCAAGCTCGTTTGTGTGCGTATATTTACGTACTTTGTCTTCTGCTATATATAATCCTACTAATGATAGGAAAAATCCAATTATTAATCCTAGGTAATTTAATAAAACTATATTTAAAAATCCAAGTACTGAAAGGATTAAGGATAGTTTTGCTTCAAGTTTAAAATCTCTTTTCATATTATTTTATAATATATTTTATATTTAAGCATTTGTCTTTAAACATAAGTGATGAATTTGGCAGATATAAGTATTTAAAAATTATATTATTATTTAACAAAGTTTATATATGATATTGTCCCTATATAATTATGACAAACCAAAACAATAATGTGCTTGATGAGAATTCTACTCGAACTTCTGGGAGTACTGCTTTAAATTCTAATATTTCTGCTGCAATTGCTGTTGCTGATATTGTAAAAACTACATTAGGTCCAATGGGAATGGATAAGATGTTAATTGATTCTTATGGAAATTGCGTAATTACAAATGATGGAGTTAAAATTCTACAAGAGATGGATATTGAACATCCTGGAGCTAAATTACTTGTAGGAGTTGCAAAAACTCAGGAATCAGAAGTTGGAGATGGAACTACATCAGCTGTGATTTTGTCTGGAGAGTTGTTATCCGCTGCACGTACTCTTGTTAATCGAAAGATACACCCTACTGCAATTACTCGAAGTTATAAGGTTGGACTTGATAAAGCTATTTCTATTCTTGAGAATGAGAGTGTAGTTATTAATCCGAAAAATAAAAAATTAATTCTTGATATTTGCAATACTGCAATGACTGGAAAGATTGCCGAGTTTTCTAAGGAAACTTTATCTGTTATGATTTATGATGCAATTATGAAAGTTGTTGAAGATGATAATATTTCTTCAAATAAAATTAAGATTCAAAAGTCAGTTGGTGGTGATATCTCTGATTCTTATTTAGTTGATGGAATTGTTTTAGATAAAAATCCTGCAAATGTTAATATGCCTGCTGTGATTTCAAATGCTAAAGTTCTTGTGTGTGATTTTGCTCTTGAAGTTCGAGAGTTAGATAATGATGCGAAGTTAAATATTGGTTCTGTAGTTGAGTATGAGAAATTTTTAGAAAATGAACAAAAGTATTTGTTAAGTATTGTAAATAAAATTTGCGAGATTGGAACTTCTGTTGTAATTTGTCAAAAAGGTATTGATGATAATGTTGCATATCATTTAGCTAAACAAGGTATACTTGCAATCCGTCGTACACGTAAATCAGATATTGAAAGATTAAATTTAGTTACTGGGAAAAAAGTTATTAATAATTTAGAAGATATTGAAAAATCAAATTTAGGAAATGTGAAGTCTGTTAAAGTTATTAAAATTTTAAAAGAAAATTATATTTTTATGGAAGGTTTTGAAAGTTCAAATTGTGTTACTTTATTTCTAAAAGGAAGTACTGAACATGTTCTTGATGAATTAGAGAGAGCAATTGATGATAGTATTGGTGATGTGAATTCTGTTTTAAAGTCTAAAAAAATTGTTGCAGGTGGTGGAGCGATTGAGTTTGAGTTATCTAGGCAGTTAACTGATTTTTCTAAAACTTTTATTGGTAAAGAACAGTTAATTTTGGAAGCGTATGCGAAATCTTTTTTAGTGATTCCTAAAGTTTTGTGTGAGAATTCTGGGTTTGATGAGATTGATACAATTTCAGAACTTACTGCGTTACATGAGAAAGGAAAAAGTAAGAGTGGATTGAACTGTTTTTCTGGTGTTGTTAATGATACGTTAAAGGAAAAAATTGTTGAACCTATTAATGTTAAAATGCAGGCGATTAAGTCTGCTACTGAGATTAGTTCAATGATTTTACGTATTGATGATGTTATAGCAGCAAAACAGATTTCTGAAACTAATTCTTCTGAGAATTAGTTTTATTTTTTATTATAAAATCACAAATGTATTTAAATAATAAAAAATATTTATTATTATGATTAAACAAAATAAAATTTATTTTTTTGATATTGATGAAACTATATTTAATACTCATAAATTTAATAAAAATGCAATTGATGTTATTTTTGATTTTATTATTGAAAGTGGAGTACATATTTCTAAACCTGAATTACTTAAATTTTATTTTGAAGTTTATGAGGAGATTAAAACAAGTCCAAGTAAGATGGCAGCATATGTTTTAAAATTATCTCAAAAATTTCCAAAAGAATTTTCTGGACTTAAACAAATTAAAAAGTTAGAGAATGAATGTGATGAAAAATTTAAAAATTTTATGACTACAAATTTGCGTGATTTTATATATCCTAGAGTGAAAGATACGTTAGATAAATTAAAAGAACAAGGTTTTAAATTAGGAGTTATTTCACAAGGAGATTTAAAAATACAACGTTCTAAGTTTGATAGTTTAGGTGTAACTGATTTATTTGAGAAAGATTTATTATTTTTTTATGAGAAAAAAACACTTGAAAAATATAAAATAGTTTATGATAAAGTTTTAGAAAAATATTCTGGTTTTGAATTGCTTATGGTTGGTGATCGTGAGAATTTAGATATAATCATGTCACGTGATGCTGGGTTTAGTCCAATTAGGATTGTTGGTAGTGGAAAGTATTCAAAAGTTAAAGAGTTTTCTGATTATGAAAGTTATAAGGATTTTACTGAGTTTTATCAAAGTTTATAATTTTTTAATTATTTAATGTTTATTTTAAAATGAATAAGATTTAAATATAGCTTATGTTTAAATCTTATTATGTTAAGTTAAACCCTTAACTACAAACCAAAAATAAGTAAATGTCAAAACAATGTTTAGAAATTTAGATACAGATTCTCCAATGGAGAATGGTACCATTTTTATCATTCGTAGACACTCACGATAAAAATGGCAAGATTTATAAGAAACAAAAAAGCAAAAGGTACAGCAGGAGAGAATGAATTAATTCACATGTTTTGGGAGTTAGGAAATTGGGTTTGTGTACGTGTTGCAGGTTCCGGTTCTACACAATTCCCTGCGCCAGATTTACTTGCATCAAATGGATTTAAAAAGTTAGTTATGGAAATTAAGGTTGTAAATTCTACTAAAAAATATTTTACTCGACAAGAAGTTAAAGATTTAGAATATTTTGGAGAAAAGTTTGGTGCTGAGAGTTGGGTTGGTGTAAAGTTTGAAGGTGGGCAGTGGTTTTTTATGCCAACATCAGAACTTGAAGAAACTAAAGGAGAAAATTATGTTGTAACGTTAATTGAAATGAAAAGGAAAGGATTTACTTTTGAAGAACTTACTCAATAAAATGAAAAGTGATAATAAAAATAAAGATGAAACGTTTGCGACAAAGTGTTACGAACTTTTAAAAAAAGTTCCACGTGGAAAGGTTACAACTTATAGAGAGCTTGCACACGGTTTGAATTGTAGAGCGTATCGAGCAGTTGGAAGTGCTATGAATAAAAACCCTCACGATACTGATGATGTGCCTTGTCATAGAGTTGTGAATGCGAACGGTGATGTTGGTGGTTTTGCTTGGGAACCTGAATTAAAAATTAGTCGATTAAAAAGTGAAGGAGTTGAAGTTTATAAAAATTCCAAAGGAATTTTAAAGATTAAAGATTTTAAAGATAGATTATTTGTGTTTGAATAAAAGTTATTTTCTTAAAATAACTTTTTTAACTGCTTTTACAATAGCATTTGTACTAACGCCATATTTTTTAAGTAATTCGTAACCGCTACCACTTTCTCCAAAGGTATTTTGTACACCTACAAATTCTTGTGGAGTTGGATGTTTTCTTGATAAAACTTCTGATACAGCTGAACCCATCCCACCATTAATTTGATGTTCTTCTGCTGTTACAATTGCTCCAGTTAGTTTTGCATATTTTACAATCGCATTTATATCAATTGGTGAAATTGTGTGTAAATTCATAACTGTTGCATTTATGTTATCGGCTAGTAAAATTTCTTTTGCTTCTAACGCGAATTGAACAGCAAGCCCGCACGCAATGATTAATACATCATCTTCTGAATCTAAAATATTTACTTTACTTATTTTTCTATTACAATAGAGTTCTTTTTAAGATATATTTATAAATATAAAAATAAATATTTTATTATGAAACTTGAAACAAATTTAAGAGCATTTTTTATTACATTTTTTATCATATTTTTTTTATCATCGGCATTAATAACTTTTTCAGAGTCTAAAAAGTTAATAATTGGAACTATATTTGAAAAAAATAATTCATTTGATCCAGTTTATGGTGAAAAAATAGAATTTAAATATTTGTTTAAAATTAAAAGAACTACTTTAAAAAATACAGAAATAATTTATTCTAGCGATAATGAAAATCCTAAACATAATTTATTTCAAACAAAAGAATTTGGAGGACTAAGGAACTCTGAGAAAATGTATAAATCTAGATGGTATGATTTGAAAAAATTAAATGTTGGAGATAAAATCCACATCAAATATATTGGTAATGGTCTTTCTAAAATTGATGTTAGTGAAAAAGATAAAAATTTAGTGAAATATTTATTTTATTTTTTAACATGTATATTTTTAATCTGTTCTTTTAATGTTAAAAAAATTGTTCCATATTTTGAAAAAAAATAAATTCTAATTTTTTATAAATTTAAAAGTATTATTTTTATAATTGGTGACCCTATAATA
>JABSQY010000021.1:0-9611 GCA_013215525.1 Nanoarchaeales archaeon
TTGTAAACGAACCACAATACAAATCCATCACAAAAAACACACAAAAAATAAAACAACTAATAAAAATCCAAACATCGCAACTCCTACAAAACAAAAATAACTCAATAGAAATATATTCAACATCCGATAAACTAAAATCAATAATCATACTAATTAATTGTAGAGATAAAAGATATACAAAATCAATTTTTTCAAACAAAAAAACAATTAATCTATTCTCAAAAATTAAAAAACATTTCACATTCTTTCAAACATTAAAAATACTTTCTCACACAATTAAAACAAACAACATATACAAAAATCTAATCAAAAAGTCAGACTACATACTATACGAATTAGTAGTAGATGAAATCCACATAGGAACAAATCAAGCAAACAGACTACTAACCCCAATACTACACAAATTCGACACAGAAAGATTAACAGTAGCGCTAAATACGCACAGAGCATCAAACACACACATCTACGAACACTTCGGATTCAGAATCCTAAACATACAAACACACCAAACAGTAAAAAATTATCAGATGGTAAGAAGACCACAAATTAAGCAAATTAGAGTTGTTGAAAATAATTTAAAATAAAAATAAGACTAAAAAAATTTAATAATATATTTACTACTTTCCCTAAGCTTATCAAACAAAAAACTCTCACACAGTAAATTATTAGCATGTTCTGTAGATAAAAAACCATAATCACACAATAATTTAATCTTATCTTTAGCAAACCCAATATTTTTAAATTCACCATATAACAAAGCATGAACATGACCAATTATAGGAAAATCATTAGAACTTAAAGCCCTATGAAAAACTCTTGTAGACTCTGCAACATCTTCTGTACACATAAAAAAATCAAGAGTTAAATTTTCAATACTTACTTTTGCAAGAGAATTTAACTTAGGATTTACAATAACTCGTTTAACTAAATTTGATAAAGTTGAAGTAGGGATACTTGAAACTTTATCAAATACATGTTCCACATCATTTTCTGTGACTAAATTATCTTTAGAATAAATCAAAAATTCAACACCAGAGCGATTAAAACTTGTATAATCTGAACGTTTAGTTTCAACTCCAGGTACATTTTTACTTTTATCAATATTATGATCAAAACCAGCATAAGATGTCACTAAACCATTCTCTATCATCACGCGAGGTAAGTCCCAATCCTTTTCTCGTCTAATAGGAAACCTCTCTACCCACCCCTTAGAAATATTATCATCCAAACTGTAATGTAATAAATGTGCTGCCTCATGAATAATAGCATCAGGAATAGATTTAAAAGAATCATAAATCTCTTTCAAATAAATAGTATTACCACAAGGTTCAAACATATTAAATAATATATTTTAAAATTTATAAATCTTACTAAACAAATAGAATTGAAGTGTAACTACTTATTTAAACAAAAACGACAAGTTTATTAATGATATAAATCTAAAACTAGTATGGAATTATTAAAAGATGAGAATGGAAATATCTTCCGATACAATGAGTAATTAAAAAACCAAGTATGAAAACCACAAGACATCACAAAGTTCAAACCTTCAAAAAAAAATAAAGATTACAATGAAATAATGACATTTTTTTCTAAAAATCAAGCAACATATAGAATTGTAACTCAAAGTGGAATCTACATCGGAACAAATGATGGAAACATCATAACACCAACTAACAAAGACACAGCAACAATTGGAGAAATAGTCTTTTTAAAGTTAAACATAAATACAATTATATAAATTTAATATAAAAATTATAGTTATAACTAACTAGTCGAATAATTACCACTGACACTACGCTAAAAAATTATATATATATATATATAATAAAAATATAAAAATATAAGATACAAACATAATACATAAATTAAAACATGAAATTATATAAATTAAAAAAAGCAATCTCCCCAGTTGTTGCAACAAGTTTATTACTAGTTATTGCAGTGGCTTCAGTAGTAGGATTTCAAGGATGGTTTACTGAATTTTCAGCAAAAATATCTACTGACATAGAACTTGAAAGTTCATCTAATTCAATTACAAAAATTGAAGCATTAATTAATAATAAAATATATTTAAAAAGTGACTCATTAGATATAATTAAAGAATTTAAAATTATAGATAATACAGGTAATACAGTATGTGAAATAAAAGATAATGAACAAACAAATATTTCAGCAGACACAACACTATTATTATCATTTGATATAAACACATACAACACAACTCACATAAAAGATTTAACAGGATATCAAAATGATTTTATAAATTTAAATTCACCAATACATAAATCTACAAACTGTTTATCTGGAAATTGTTTTGAATTCGATGGAACTGGACAAAATTTATTATCTACAACATATAATCCATTAAACTTTACAACTAATTCACAATTCACAATTTCAATATGGTTTTCAACAACTGATACAACAAAATCAAGACAATACATATTAAGAAAAGATGGCGTAGATGGAGATAGAAGTTCAATTAGTATAAATATAAATAATGGATACTCTCACATAGAATTCTGTCCAAAAGAATGCGGATTAAGTTACATTGAGATAACTACAAATTCTAGTTCTGGACCATTACTTACAGATGGACAATTCCACAACATTATATTAGTAAAAGAAAATGCTAACGCAAAAGTATATGTTGATGGTATTTTAAGAAATGATGTTACAAATGAATCAATAATAAATGGAGATTATGCAACAGCAAATAATATCTCTATTGGAATTAATCCGAGAAATTTTAATCAAAATAGAGCATATAATGGAACAATTGATGAAGTTTCAATATATTCTAAATCAATTACAAAACAAGAAGTTGAACTATTATATAAAGCAAAACAAATTAAATTCTACGAACAATTATTGCCACAAGGAATTAAAAATATAGATTTATCAAGTTGTAATTTAGAATCAAAAAAACCATACACTATAATTATATTAACAGATTCAAAAATAATTGAACAAACCATAATGAAAAAATAAAGTAAATATGAAATTTTGAAAAATAAAAAATAAAAAAATAATTAATGAACATATAAATTTATTTTCGAATCGCATCAACAAGTACAAGATCTGCAGCTTGCTTACTAGGAACATAACCAGAAATAATTCCAATAATAAAACTAAATATAATTAACCAAAACGCTGCAACAAAATCAAATGTAATCTTTAAAAATGTAAATCCACCTGCCTGCGCAACTACTTCAAATAAAACTGAAACTCCTGCAGCCATAATAATACCGAGAACTCCTCCGAAAAAACCATACATCCCAGCTTGAAACACAAACATAAATAAAATATCAAAATCTCTCGCACCAATCGCTTTCATAATCCCAATCTCTTTTTGTCTATCTGAAACTACAACATACATAGTATTTACAATTCCTAATGCGCCTACAAGTAAAGCAATAACTCCAATCCCACCAAGAGTATACTTAATAATATCTAAAACAAAATCTAAACTTTCCATCATATCCTGTAGTGAACGTACATCCAAAACATCATCACCAACACGATTATCTAAAAATATTTGTAAATTATTCTGAGCAAGTGTCACATCATAACCAGGATCTACAACCACATCAAACAATGCAATCGAATCTCCCAAATCAAAAATATTTCTAATCGTATCAATATTTACAAAAACATTTTTATCATCTTCAGGATTTCCAAAACTTTCTAAAATTCCTACAACTTTAAATTTAACCCCATCAATAAACAAATTTGAACCAACACGTAAATCTTTATCAAATAATTCTTCTCCAGCATTCGAACCTAAAACAATTGAATATTTTTCAGACAACTTTGGAAATCTTCCTTGCGAAATTTTACCTGAATTAGCATCAAAAAAAGTTTGTGACAAATGTGTCCCTATAACCATTTTAGAAATAAACTGTGTCCCAGATTTTAACTGAACTGTCTGCATCACATAAGGAAAAATATCTTTAACATAAGGACGATTTTGTACTTGTTTCAATAAATTATCAGTTAAACTTTTAGAAGATGAACCACTTAAACCAGTAACCTTTGAACTAACATATAATCTATTAGTTCCAAGTTTATCAAACTCAGCATCAAGTGAACTTGAAAAACCAGAACTCAATAAAAAAATTAAAAAAATAGTTAAAACACCTAAACTAATCGCAAACAAAGTCAAAAAAGAAGAAAACTTCTTTTTGTACAGGTCTGAAATAACTAATTTCATTAAATCTGTTAACATTTTGAATTCACCATGATTAAACTATTAATTTTTTATTAAAAACAAAAATAAATAAATATAAATATTTAAAAAATTATTTATGTTTAGCTCCTCTTGTTTTACCAAAGTAAAAAGTTCCAATTAATAAAACTAAAAATATCCCATAAGTAGCTACACCAGCAGAACCACTTCCATTAGCACCCTCAAGTCCAAGTTCTGCTAACTCAGTTTCAGAATAAAAAGAAACTGGAATATCAAAAAATTTCTCAACTTTATTATTATAACTATCTAAATAAGTAACCTTTAATTTAACAGAAGATAAAGATTCTGACTTTACAAAAATATCAGATTGAATAGTTTGAAAATCATCAGGATTTAAATCTCCAACATACTGAACAAGTCCAGATAAAACATTATAATTCTCAGTTCCAACAACTTCAACCATAGTCCCTTTAATTGAACTTGTACCCGGATTTGCAATCGCAAAAGTAAATTTACTTTTTCCCTTAGAAAAAGATTCTTGAGAATCTAAACTTAAACTTAAAACTGGTTCAGAAAAAATTCTAACAGAACCAATAATATTTTTAGTATAAAGTACTCCTAAATCATCAGTATATTTAATTGTAATAGGAATTAAATAAGGTTTTGAACTAGCATCTGGACTTGCAATTAAATCAAACTCAACACTTGAAGTTGCTCTAGAATTAATTCTAGTAATTACTCGTTCATTAGACCCACTTGCCAAACTAAAAACTTTATCTTCAACTGAATCTAAATTTAAACTTACAATAACATCTTTTAAATTATTATTATTTAAATTTTCAAATTCAATAATTAACTTTGAACTAGACCCAGGTGCAACTGAATCAATACTAAAACTTTTAGTAACTAATCCAACATTACTCCCACCAACTAAAATGTCAACAGTATCTTCAACAACTATGGAAGATGTAACAATAAACTTTAAAGAATTTAATCCTAAAGGTGCATTATTCCCGACAAGAATTTTAAATCTTTTAATAACAGAATTTTGTTCACTAATAACTCCAAGTGTTACACTACCATCTTGTCCTTCAGCAACTTTAAAATTTAAAGTTTCATCAAAAGATAACCTTGCATTAGATACAGAATCAGAACCTAAATTAGATATTTTAACCGACACATAAACAAAGCTTCCAGGATTTACTGGGTCAGGAGTTTGACCAACTAATTCTAAGTTTAAACTTCCAGCTGCAAACACTGCATTTGAAATAAATAAACTTAGCCCAATTAACATAAATATATTTAATAATTTTTTTGTGAAATTCATTTTTATTTTATTTTTTACTATGAGTATAACTTTTAAATTTACTATTTTTAACATCCGACACAACTTTACCATCAACCAAAGTGATAATTCTTTGGGCGTAATTTGATAAATTATCATCATGTGTAACTAAGATAATAGTTTTTCCTTGCTTGTGTAACTCTCGCAGATAATCCATAACAATAACACCTGTTTTGGAATCTAAATTTCCAGTAGGTTCATCAGCTAAAATAATATTAGGATTATTAGCAAGTGCTCTAGCAATTGCAACTCTTTGTTGTTGACCTCCAGATAACTCTGAAGGTTTATTAATTAATTTTTCACCCATATCCAAATCAATTAAAAGTGTTGTAGCTATCTCAGCCCTTTGCGCAGGAGAAACACCTTGAAAAATCATAGGAAGTTCAACATTTTCTTGAGATGATAACGTTTTAATCAAATTAAACTTTTGAAAAATATATCCAATCTCTCGACCACGAACTCTTGCAAGCTCTGCCTTTGAAAGTGATGAAATCTTTTTACCAGAAAGTAAAATTTCCCCTCTTGAAGGTTCATCCAAACACCCAATCTGATTCACAGCTGTGGTCTTCCCAGACCCTGATTTTCCAATAATTGCGACAAACTCACCAGGTAAAATAGCAAAAGAAATACCCTCCAAAGCATGAACAGTTGTATCACCTAAATGATATGTTTTCCAAATATCTTTAAGTTCAATAACAGGGACACTTTTTTTAGCCATAATAACAACACAAAAGAACAGTATTTAAAGGATATTAACTACTCCTTAATGTTTGATTTTCAAAGTATTAAATGAAATATATTAATTTTCAAAACTAAAATAAAAATAAAAATAAATAATTTAATCTTTTTTTCCATTTCTAGTATAAAACTTACTACCAGACACGCCACGTTCAAATCTCTCAATATTTTTATTTAATGTTTTCTGCATTAAAGGAATTGTAACAATTGGAAAAATTAAAATCGGAGTAAAATAAAAACTTCCAAAAGGTAATAAAATTAAAGGGAAAAAACCAATCCATAAAAAAACATACCACACAACACCATTTGTCATTGTAAAATCTCCAAAACAAATACAAAAATCATACAAATATTGTAATGCTAAAAATATAATAAAACTCCAAACAACCATATCAACAAATTTTAAAATAGGTAAAAAAGAACTAAGTAAAAATAACTTTAAAATATACATTAAAATAACCCAAAATACTGGCATCAGAAACATAATCACAAGCCCACGTGCTGAATCTGGCGCCTTATCTGAATCAAAATTTTCAAACCTTTTATTTAAATTATAAACCCATAAAACTAAAAAAGAACAAAAAGATAAAATCATCATAAAAACTAATAAAACAACAGAACGTTCACGCATTCCACTATAAAATTCATCTAAAGTTTTTCTACTTATATGTTCAGACATAATACTATAGTATATTTAAATTATATAAATATATCTCACCTATAATAAATAATAATTATCAATTAAAATCTCTTTCATAATTAAGTAATTCAACAAATTCAATTGGAATTACAGGAATTTTTAAATTTAATTTTTTCAAATCCAATTTAACTTTTCTAATATTTTTAATTGGAACTTGAAGATGTGAAAATGAATCAAAAGATAAAACCTGATTTGTTCTAACCTCGTCTTTTGAAATATTTGGATAATCTATAGTTAAAGGATTAACTCTATTTTTTTTAATTCCAATTACAACACCAAAATTATTTTTAATATCAGACCTTGCATTAGATAGATAAAAATAATTTTTCCCAATATATTTACCATCTTTTCTAAAAGATTTAGACCACCCATCTAGCATAACTTTGTATATTTTTTTCTCTAAACTAGGAGTTTTATTTATATAACTTTTAAAAGTTTTCTTTTTGATAACGCCAGTAAAAATTCTAAAAAAAACACCAATATTCCAAAATAGAGAATTACCATAACAATAACCTAAAGATGTACCCTCGCTTAAAAATAATTCTGAATAAGCTCTCGCATAAATTTGATTTTTACCTAAAGAAATTGTGCTTTTAGCACAAGTATTAAAGATATCATTAAATAAATCTCTTTGTGAAACTAAACCTTCAACTAAAATATTTTTTAAAATATATTTAATACCTTTTGGTTGCGAGTCAACATATTTATTAGTTTCAAAATAGTATCCATAAGCGCCAGTCCCATGATAAAACTCAGTATTACTTAAGATTTCTAAAATTTCAGATTTTGATTCATCAAAAGAATCTTTATTAATTTTCAAAAAAGTATCTCTGTCAGATTTTCTATAATTTTTAAGGTGGAATCTAGATAGAACATTCATATATAATATTTAATTCATAAAATTAGTTTATATATATGTAATGTTTTTATTAATATATATTAAAAATAAAAATAAGTAACAATCATAAAAATAATAATATTAATATATATAAACTAAATAATAAAATTAGTATAACAATTTAAATATTTAATTAGAATTTGAAAATAATAGATGACCGTTAAATAAACGAGTCGCACGGGATTCGAACCCGCGGCCTACGGATTAAGAGTCCGTCGCTCTAACCAGGCTGAGCTAGCAACTCATAATCTGGTCATCTATACTAATAAAAACTAAAATCCCTTTATAAAGATACCGAATTAATATAATTGGAATAATAAATAAACACAATAAGATAAGACAACAATTTATATAACAAATACGATAAATAATACTATGGAATTAATATTATACATCTCTGTATTCTTAGTTGGGTTTTATATGATAAGTAAAGCTGCTGATTATTTTGTAGACGAAGCTGCAAACATTGGAACTAAACACGGTATGAGTAAACTTATGATTGGACTTACAATTGTTGCAATCGGTACATCATTACCTGAAATGATAACATCACTTGGAGCAATCTTATTTACTCCGAATTATTCTGAATTTATAATCGGTACAACACTTGGAAGTAACATTACAAATATATTACTTGCATTTGGACTTTTTCTAATAATTGCTAAAAAATTTACAATTAAAAAAGATGAACTATTTAACATCATAGCTTTAATTGGAACATCAATAGTATTTATAATTTTTATACTATTTGGATTTGTATCATACGTTGCAATCGCGCTTGTAATTTTCTACACATACTATATACTATATCAAAAAAAATATCAAAAACTTGAAATTGAAGAAATTGAAGAAAAATACGTAGATAAAACAAAGCATTCATCAAAAAAATCATATATAATCATAGCATTAAGTTTTATTGGATTATTTATTGGAGCAAAATTAACTATTTTAGGAATTGAAAACATTGGAAGTATCTTAAGTATCCCGTCAGCTTATTTAAATTTAGTAGTTGTATCTATTGCAACATCTTTACCGGAAATTGGAGTAACTATTGCATCAGCTAAAAGAAAAGAATATCTAATGGCTATTGGAAATATTGTAGGAACAAACATTATGAATGTATGTTTAATAATTGGTACATCTGGTTTCTTTGGAAATTATTTAGTACAAACAGATTTATATCTAAGTTCAATTGTAATCTTTTCAATTGCAACATTATTATTTTCATTTCTAATCTATAGAAAAAAATTTACTCCAGTATTTGGATATATTTTTATTATACTATATGTATTATATGTATTAATGATTTTTACATAATGTGAAAATTATATCTAATTTTCAAAAATCAAATATACATAATTTTAAATATAAATATTATATGAAAAAAATTCTAAAAGATATAACTACTATTTTATTATTTCCAATTATTTGGTTTATTAGTTTATTTATAGTAATACTAGTATCTGATTGGGGAATTGTTATTATATCTATAATTCCAACTTTAATTTTAGCAAGTTATTTAACAAATTTATATGAAAAGAAAATAACTTTATACTATGACAAAATAAAAATACAATATCTAAGTATAATATTTATAATTGAAATTTTAATCATAACATTTTATTTTACATTATTTTAAAATAAATATTCAAACTAAAACAACAAACCTTTATATAAAACCAAACAGATAATTTTACTATAAATAAATATGATTACAATGTAATCAGATTTAGGCACA
>JABSQY010000021.1:9621-21164 GCA_013215525.1 Nanoarchaeales archaeon
AATTTTCTAAATTCTAAATAAAAATAATAATAAACAAATAATAAAATAAATAAACCATCCAAACAACAAAACTTTATATAATTCTAATAATATATATTTCTTATGGTAAACGTAGATGAATCTTTTGAAGTAAGATACAAAAAAGCAAAAGAAAATTTTGAAGTATTAGTAGATTTTGATAAATTAAATCTATATAGAGACAATCAAGAAAAAATAAGTGTATTCGATGTACTAGCAGACGACAAGGTTTTTAAAGACCAAAAAAAAGGAAAACTAGCATCACAAACTGAACTAGAAAAACATTTCAACACAGACAAACAAGAAGAGATTCTAAAAGAAATTTTACTGAAAGGAGAATGTCAAATCCCAACAGCATATAAAAACAAATTAAGAGAACAAGTAAAAAGACAAATTATAACATACATCTCTGAAAATGCAACAAATCCACAAACACGTGGAAAATACGCAAACACAATGATAGAATCTGAAATTGGAAAAATTAGATTTAATTATGAAATAAATAAAGATTATTTACCTCAAGCAAATGAAATGTTAAAACTCTTAAAAAAAGTAATGCCAATTGCAATATCAAGATCTAAAATTCAAATGAAAATCCCAGGAATGCATTGTGGAAACTTTTATGGACAGTTTAGACAATTAGGAAAAACAATGAAAGAAAAATTTGATGAAGAAGGATATTTATGTCTAGAAATGGAAGTATCCGATTCTGAAGTAGATAGAGTAATTGAAGAAATTAAAAAAAGAGCAAACAACGAAGCTGAATACGTAGTTTTAAATGAAAACTAAGGGGTTTAAAGTAATAATATAATTTAATAAAGTATAAAATCAATTAGCATTAGTTTATAAATGATTATTTGTTATTACTATATAATGGTGAATAATCGAAAAACTAGAAGAGAAACAACTAAATTAAAACAACAAGCAAATTTAGATAAACAAATCACATATAAAAACAATTCTGAACAATGGTTTGAAAAAAAAGAAGATAATTTTTCAAATTCTCAAGGAACGTCACATTCATTAGATGATGTACTAGATGATTTAAATATTAAAAATGGGATTCAGGTTGATTTTCAAAATAAAACTATTTCATTAATGAAATATACAAAATACAATGGAAATGTTGTTGATGTAGAAATGAATTATAAATTAACTGAAAATGGAAGAGTAAATATCAAAATTGGTCAAACATATAACACAGATGTAAGAATCAAAAGTTTAAGAAATTCAATTGGAAGTATAGTTAAACAATACAAATCATCAATTTAATTTAAGTTAATTAAATTAAAAAAATTAATTTTTTATGAAAATAAAAATAATAATAAATGTTAATATATAAAACAAATTTTTTATTCTAAAAATTCAACATCATCAACAACGCCATCACTATCTAAATCAAGACCACACACAACACGGGCCTGAGCATTTGAATCAAATATATTCCCTTCATCTAATTTCTCGAAATATTTTAAAAAAGTAAGTATCGCAGATTTTGTTCCTGAGTTTTTTTGTCCAGCAATAAATAGAATTTTTTTATTTAAATTAAAAGGTGAAACTAACTTATTTATAATTCCAGTTTCATCTTCAAAATAATTCTTCCCAGATACTTTTGAATAAATACATCCTTTTTCAATATCAAAATTAATTAACATATTATCATTAATTCTTGATGATACTTTATTTACAATAGGACCACCAATTACAATTAAGTTATTATTTTCTAAATCATAATCAGTAACCTCAGTATCTAATTTAACAATAGAACCAGATAAATTTGTAAGATAAGTTCCTAAAAATAAAGCTAAATCCATACCAAAGTACCCATCACGTGAACGAGCTTTCAAAGGTCCATGTGGGTCTGGACTTCCAACAATAATAATAGAATTCATATGTCCATTTTCAATAAATGGATTTAAATAATCTGATTCTTTTGAAATTGACTTTGACATTTTTTTAAAATCATTTAATCTAAAAAAAAATCCATCACAACAAGTTTTGTAAAAATTTGCAACAGTCCCATTAATATTTTCACTTTTCTCAATCTCAATAAGTTTTGCTTTTTCTAATTTTTTAATATGATAATAAATATTTTGTTCATGAACTCCAAACTCTTTAGCAATCTGTTTTGGATACATTGATTTTTTAGAAATCAAATTTAAAATTCTTTTAGAAATAGAAGATAAACTAACAAACTTATCCAAATCAATCTCTCGAACATCAACTGAGTAATTTACTCCATTTTCATTTTTTACAATTTTCATTTTTAATATTTTTTTTTAAGTGTTCCAAATTCACAATAACGAAATGGCAGAACACATTGCGACAGCCAAATTCGCCTAATTTCAAACTTCGTTTTCAGATTTTGTCAATAGTGCCTACTTTTTGAATCGCGACTAGAGTATACTTTGTGAAATTTTAATTTCACAATGGTTTAGAAATTTTCAACAATAAATTTCTTGACATCTGCGCGATTCTAAAAAAGTAGGTACTAGTGTCACAATATGGAAACTCCATAAATGTAATAAGATAATAAATAAAATGAATTGAATGACTATTATAAATTTATTCGTACTAGTCTTAAAAATAATTTTAATTTCATTTATAAAGATTTAAAGAGAAGATAAGTTATGTGTGGAATAATTGCAAGAATAAGTACGAATGAAAATCCAACAAGCACGCTTCAAGGTGTGAAATTTCTAGAATATAGAGGATATGATTCATATGGAATTTTATTAAGTTATAACGGAATTGATAAAGTTGAAAAAAATATTGGAGAACTTCCAATTAAGAAATTAGAAGAATTAAAAAAAGAAAAATCAAATATTGAAATCGCACACACAAGATGGGCGACACATGGTGGAGTAACTAAAGAAAACTCTCATCCACATTTTGATAAAGATAAAAAATTCTTTGTAGTAATGAATGGAATAATTGAAAACTATTTAGACATAAAAGCAAACTTAAAAAACCAAGTTAAATTCATCTCAGAATCAGACACAGAAGTAATACCACAATTCTTTTCAGTCTATTTTGATGAAAGTAAAAATGGAGAAAATGATGAAAACATTGAACAAAATTTAATTAATACAACATCACAAATGTTAGAAGAATTAAAAGGAGAATTTTCTTTTATTTTAAAATATAAAAATTATGTAATTTCATTTAAAAATATTAATCCAATTGTTTGTGGAATTTCAAACGATGAAATTTTATTTTCATCTGATATGGGATACATACAAAATCACAGTTCACAATATTATAACTTAAATGATGAAGAATTTGTAATCTCAAACTTTAATCAAAAAGATAAAAAAGTATCATTTAATTTTTATAAAGAGTATACTAAATTTAATCCGCAATTAAAAGAATCAGTAAAAACTGACATTGATGTTTCAAACTCATATAGTACATATATGGAAAAAGAAATTAAAGAAGCAAAATTTGTAAGAAGTTTAATTACAACATCAAATTTATCTTCATTAAAATATTTAAAGAATACAATTCAAAATAAACCAGTTATTTTATGTGCTGCTGGAACTTCATACTATGCGGCATATTATATGCATTATATGTTATTAAAACAAGGAATTAATTCGCAAATAACTTTAGCATCAGAATTAAATAATTACTCATCTGTAATTAAAAATTCAGTAATTATTATTTTTTCACAATCAGGAGAAACAGCAGATTTAATTTATCCACTTAAAAATCTTCGAGACAATAATGAGATATTTACAATCTCAAACTCGCCAAACTCAACACTTGACAGATTCGCATCACGTTCAATTTATTTAAATTGTGGTCGTGAAATTGGAGTAGCATCAACAAAAGCATTTTCATTTCAAATATTTGTATCTTATTTATTAGAGAAAGAATTAAGTGGAATTGATATTGAAGATAATTTAAATAAATTTGAGTCTGAGTTTGAAAAAGTTTTAGAAGAATCTCAATTATTAATTGAAAAAATTTCAACAAAATTTAAATCTTCAAAGGATTATTTTTTTATTGGTCGAGATTCTTATCATCCGTTAGCTTTAGAGGGTGCTTTAAAGTTAAAGGAAATTTCATATATTCACGCAGAAGGTTTTGCTGGAGGAGAATTAAAACACGGAACTCTTGCTTTAATTGAGAAAGGAATTCCAGTTGTAGTGATTGGAGATAGTTTAGAAATAATTTCAAATGCTACAGAGATTAAAACAAGAGGAGGAATAATAATTGGAATTAGTCCTACTTCTCAAGAAGTATTTGATTACCATATTAAAATCCCAAATTACTTTAATGAATTATTTATAACATTAGTAATGCATACATTAGCACTAAAAACTTCACAAGGTTTAGGACACAATCCAGATAAACCAAGAAACTTAGCAAAATCTGTAACAGTAAAATAAAGATTATACTTTATTAATAGGTTTAATTAAAATTGAATATTTTTTAATTAATTGCTTTAAATCATATGTATATAACTCCGGAGTTTTTTTAATACAATCTTTTAAGTTTTTTAAAGAGTATTTTTTAATTAAACTTACCTCATTATCATTAAATTTGAAATTCCCATCATAATAACCTAAATATATTTTTTGTATATAAAATACTTTAATAATTTTATTATTTTTTAAAACTCTTAATGATTTAACATTTATCTGATAACCAATCTCTTTAACTAGTGCCACTTTTTTTAAAATATTTTTTTGAATATTAGTTTTATATTCATTATCGCCTTTAAAAATAATAGGAATTATTCCTAATTCCTCATCACACTCTTTATATAATGTTTTTTCATAAGAATCCTCATCTACAACATGACCTCCAACACTTTTATCAAACATACCTGGATTTTGTACTCTAGACTCATTTCTTAATTGAACAATTATCTCTCCTTTTGAATTTAATAATATTAATTGGATTCTTTTAATTAAATATTTATTTTGTAAGATAGGATTATTCAATATTTTATTATAAAAGTTTATTCTGAAATCTTTAATTACAAATTTTAATTTCCCATTCTGTATTTTATAAACTTTAATTTTATCATCCATTTTAATTATTAATAAGAGATAACATTTGGTCAATACAACCTTCATTTGAATCACTTGTATTTAAAAGGACAAAATCATATCTATGTGGATTTTCTTCATATTCTTTTTGTTTTTTTAAAATAGTATCAATTCTTTTTTGAATTTCACAATCATCAAGTCCTTTTTTTTCTAAATCTTGTTTAATATTATTTAAATCAACATCTTTATGAATATATAACACTTTTGTTTGTAATACTTCCAGTTTTATTCTATCAATAACTTCATTTTTACTTAAAACTAGATATACATTTTTCCCTTCCGTAATCTGTTCTTTTACTTTTTCTAAATCAATACCGTACTGATGACCATGATGTTCATAAATAAGAGAATTTGAGATTTGAGGAACATAACTTAAAGCTTCTCCCCATGAATCTCTTTTTTCCCTAGTTGTTTGTTTATAAGATACATACTCATCTTTTTTAAACTGTTCAATGAATGAAATTAAATCTCTTTTACCTGAACTTTCATGACCTGAAATAATAAATAAATTCCCATTAAAAGAAATTTTTTTTTTTCTACTATAAAATTCAGAAAATAAATTAGATGCTTGTGTTTTTAAGCTTTCAATATCACCATTATTAATAATTACTCCATCTAAAGAAGTTAAATTATATCCAAATTGTTTATATAAAGAAAATTGTGAGAGCTCCCTTAAAGCACTATTTTCTCTTTGATTAATTATTGAATTTTGTCCAGTAGGTTCTCTATGTACATATGTTACAAGAACATTATCATCTCCAAATAAATTTCTTACTTCTTGAACTCCTTGAAAACTATTTAAAACAACAAGAGGATTTTTATTCTGTTCTAACGCTCTATGAATATCAGTAGATTTCAAAGCATAAAACTCTCCAAATTGAGGGTATGCTATATCATACTCCATCGGCATCTCTCCTTTTTTAAAACAATTAGAATCATCATCATCCCCCCTAGTAGTTCTAGTAGTTGCTTTTTCAATAAAAATAAAATTTTTAGTTTGAGTTAGATAATCAACTAATGTCGTTTTTCCAACACCTGATCCCCCAACTAAAATATTAATTTTATTAGTTCCCATATCAGTAGTAACAATTATGTACTTAAAAATATATCTTTTAATTTCAAATATTTAATCTGTATAAATACACAAATCAAACGCTCTGACACAACCCAGACAAACCAAGAAACTTAGCAAAATCAGTTACAGTAAAATAAACAAATAAAATAAAAATTTATTAAAACAAATTTAATACTTATTTATCATAATTAATAAATTCTTTAATGTTTTTATCTGTTAATAAATCCAAATGACCAAGTTCAAAATTTCTTCTCATAGTTCTAACAGAATTATCAATTGCTGATGTATTATAATTTTTTGAAGGAGTCATAATATGAAACTCAATTCCATCAATTTCTTTTAACATTTTATAATCTAATTTATAATCATTAATATAATTTTTAATTACTCTTTTCAAATATTTAGGTTTAAAAATTACCCAACTTCTCCAAAACAAATTAATCAAATAAGAATGAAAAAATAAATTTTCTTCTTTAATTACAATAATCTTTGTTGCACCTTCATCAATTGCTTTTTTAATATTAACTGAAATCGGACACGACAAACTCCCATCAATATATTTTTCTCCATCAATTTCAACTTTTTTTCCAAATAAAATTGGAATTGCTTTTGATGCCCTTAAAGCTTCAAAGATTTTATCATGATTTGTAAAAAATTTCTTCCGACCAGTTTTAGTGTTCGTTGCTGAGATAAATATTTTTTGATTTAAAATTCTAATTTTCTCAACATTTAAAGGTTCATACTTTTTAAAAACTGTATCAATTAAATAATTAATATCCATAATATTCCGTACTCTTTTAATATTTAAAAATTCTTTTGAAGTAAGCCATCTAGTCCAAATTCTCTCAAGTTCAGGTGACTGATTAGCTACATAATAAGATAAAGACCCAGTAGAACCTGATGAACCTACTAAAATATCTGGTTTAAAATTAGGATACTTTTTAGACATTGCAACCAAAGCGCCAGCAGAGTATGAACACCTCATTCCTCCACCTTCCATAACAATTGCAATTTTTTCCATAACTAAAAAATATAAAAATATAATATAAAAATTACTTTCCACCATAAAGTTAAAACTAACTAGAATACAAATTAAAAATACATCTAGTTATGTTTCACCAAAATAGACAACAAAAATACTTAAAACCAAAACATGATATTTCTATTAGAAAGATTATGGCAAACCACAACAATACAAACACTGAGGAAAAATTAGCGTCCTTATATGGAAAATCAAATATTTATAAATTTAAAATTGATATATTTGGAAAAATTAAAGCATTCGATTTTTTAGAAGTAAAACACCAAGACAATGGAGGAATATTATGTCAAGTAACAAACATTACACGTGATAGACAAATTCTAATTGGAGATTGTAAAGTTATTGGTTATCGTGATTCAGGAGTTTTAAAAAATATAAGAACACCATTTGAACATGATGCAGTAATTCAAATCGCAACAGATAAATTCATCGAAAAAACAATTGGATTAAGTACTGATAATAAAAATTTCATTGGAGTAATTGAACACCATCCAAACTTAAAAATCCATCTAGACTTAAAAAAAGCAATCACTAAACACATCGCAATCTTAGCAAAATCTGGAGCAGGTAAATCATATACAGTAGGAGTAATTTTAGAAGAAGTAATGAAAAAAAATATCCCAATTGTAATCTTAGACCCACACAACGAATACTCAACACTAAAATATCCAAACTCAGAACCAAGGGATGTTAAAAGATTAGAGAAATTTGGGCTAAAGCCAGAAGGGTTCTTAGGAAGAGTAAAAGAATTTTCTCCAGCTCCAGACTTAAACCCACAAGCATTACCAATCGATTTAGACATTAATATGTTAACTCCACAAGGATTAGTAGACTCAATGCCTCAAAAACTGAGCCCAGCGCAACAAAATATTATATTTAATGTTCTGGCAAATTCAGCAACTGGAAGAATTGATATTGATGAGATTATATTTAATGTGTCCGCAGAAGAAAGTAACGCGAAGTGGTCATTAATTTCTCAACTAGAACAACTTAAAAAATTAAAATTATATTCTGATGATGCAGTACCATTAACAGATATTGTAAAATTCAAACAATGTTCAATTATTTCACTAAAAGGAGTTGACCCATTTGTATCTGAAACATTTGTAGCAGGTTTACTAAGTAATCTTTTCGAAGCAAGAAAAAGAGATGAAATACCTCCGTTTTTATTAGTACTAGAAGAAGCTCATAATTTTTGTCCAGAAAGAAGTTTAGGAGAAAAAAAATCATCTAAAATTATTAGAACAATTGCGGGAGAAGGACGTAAATTTGGACTAGGATTATGTATTATTTCACAAAGACCAGCTAAAGTAGATAAGAATGTAGTATCACAATGTACAACACAAATCCTACTTAAGATGACAAATCCAAACGATTTAAAATCAGTAATCCAATCAAGTGAAGGAATTGGAAGTGATTCAGAAGAAGAAATTCAAAAGTTAAATATCGGGACATGTTTATTAACTGGAGTAATTGATATTCCTTTAAAATTAAACATTAGACCAAGAATTACAAAACACGGTGGAGATTCAGTTGATGTGACAATGAGTTATGAAGCAGATGAAAAATACGCAACAAAGCCAAAAGAAAAACCATCACATCAAACGCAAGCACAAAGAAACCAAGTTACAGGCGGACAAATGGATGCAATCAGACCACACGATGCAAACAATCAACAAAACCACGCAACACACACAAGAAATAGAGTTCCAGTACAAGAAAATAGAAGACCTGAAAACTCAATGAGTATGAATCCTAATGATCACAATATGGGAGCAAATCACAAAGAATTAAACAAACAAAGAGAACAACAAATCCAAGACGCTCACAGACAAAGAAGACCAGTTCCAACTTCAGCAGGAGCAGCATCAGCAAACATGGCACAAAGACCAAAACCTGCAACAAATGATGGTAAACCATACAACTTCATTGCTCCACAAGTAACATGTTTAGAAGCACAAAAAATGCAAAAAAATGCAGCTCTAAAAACTCATATGATTCCAGCAACTCTTGCAACAGTGAAAACACCATCAGGAAAACAAGTAAGTATTTTATTTGACAGAGTATCAAAAATTATTGTAAAAGATATTTATCCATTTACAGGATTACCTGTAAATATTGATTATGAAAAGTTAACAGATACTGAATTAAAATTAATTAAAGAAATTGTAAAATTAAAAGAAATATTTAATCCAGCAGAATTATTAATTAAAACAAATGTAATGTTTAACGAAATTTTAAGAGTGTGTGACAATTTAGTAAAGAAAGGTTTACTAGAAAAACAAGGAAAACAACTTAAAATTAAATCATTAAGTTTCATAAATAATATTGACAGTTTAAACTTTTTCGGAGAACAAAAATTTGAAGAAATTATGTATAATCAAAAACATAATCAAGAAATAAGTGAAAAAGGTGTAAAAGACATTTTATCAATGGCAGGAGAAGTACAAAGTACAAAAGATATCTTTATTGTAAAGTATGTTTAGTTTAATAATAATAATAAAAATAATCTAAATCCAATAAAGTTTAAATAAATAAAAATGAATTTAAAAATTATAGAAATATCAAAAAAAGAACTAAATGATACAAATAAAAAGATAGAAATAAATTATACTTTTAATATAAGTCTATTTGGAAACATATTAATTGCATCAACAAACAAAGGAGTTTGTTACATTAAATATTTAAATAAAAATTATAACCAAAATTATGAACTATTAGAATTAAAAAAAGAATTTCCACACTCTGTATTTTTAAATAAAATAGATTCTAATCAAAAAAGTAGTATAGAAATATTAAATAATAATAATAATAATAATAAAGATACAACAATTAATCTACATCTAAAAAGCACACCATTTCAAATAAAAATATATAAAGAACTTTTTAAAATCCCATACGGAAAATTAACAACATATAAAAATATTGCAATAAAGATACAAGCTCCAAAAGCATACAGAGCAGTTGGAACAGCAATAGGAAAAAATCTAATCGCATACTTAATTCCATGTCACAGAGTAGTACAAATTTCAGGAAAACTTGGAGGATACAGATGGGGAATAGAGAGAAAACAAAAAATAATAGATTTGGAGTCAAAAAATGTGGACATTTAACCAAATAACAAAAATTAGAAATCTAGTTCCAAATAATGGAACAGTAAACTATCACGGTAAAATATTTAATAAAGAAAAATCCGATTTCTACTTCAACAAATTATTTAATACAATTAAATGGCAACACGACAAAGCAATAATTCTCGGAAACTTAATACATACAAAAAGAAAAGTAGCTTGGTATGGAGATGAAAATTATAGCTACACTTATTCTAAAACAACAAAACAAGCTTTAAACTGGACTAAAGAATTATTAGAATTAAAAACTAAAATTGAAAAAATATCAAACACAAAATTTAATTCTTGTTTGCTTAATTTATATCACAATGGAGAAGAAGGTATGGCATGGCACAGCGACAGCGAAGAAGTATTAGGGAAGGACACAACTATAGCATCTTTATCATTTGGAGCGCAAAGAAAATTTTCCTTTAAAAATAAGAAAACAAAAGATATAATAAATATAGATTTAGAAAATGGAAGTTTATTAATAATGAAAGATGAAACTCAAACAAATTGGCTACACAGACTTCCACCAACAAAAAAAGTACTTACTCCAAGAATAAATTTAACATTTAGAACAATAATAAAAAGTAATGAAATACAATAAGTATAATTGTAATTATAATTAAAAAATAATAATAATAAATATTATAAAGATTAATAATATAAACTCAATATGGAAACAAAAATACGTATTGGAATTATTGGGACTGGAAGTATTGCCGATGACCAGCATGCACCAGCTATTTCTAATATCAAAAACGCTGAACTTGTAGCAGTTTTATCTAGAGATGAAAAAAAAGGAAAAAGTTTTCTTAAAAAACATCTAAGTAGAAATGGAACAGTACACACATCACTTAAAAGTTTTAGTTCTGATTCAAACATTGATTTAGTAATTATTTGTTCACCAGACAAACTACACTACACGCAAGCACTAGCATGTTTAAAATCAAAAAAACATGTACTAATTGAAAAACCATTTTCAACAAAGATTAGAGATGGAATTAAACTTGAAAAATTAGCAAACAAAAATAAATTAATTTTAAAAACTGGATTTCATCTAAGACATCACAATGGACACAGTAAACTATATGATGAAATAGTAAATAAAAAAGTACTTGGAAAACTTCGACACATACGTATTCTTTGGGCATTTCATATGAAAAATAATACTAATTGGAGAGCAAAACAAGAAGTTGGAAAATGGTGGTCACTTTCCGCAATAGGGGCGCATT
>JABSQY010000022.1 GCA_013215525.1 Nanoarchaeales archaeon
TATTATTATTAAATTTTAGAAAGTTAGGATTTAAACATTATAACATATTTTTAGATAAAGTATCTAAAGAAGAACTAGAAGAATTTCAAAATAATTCGCAAATTTCAGTTATACTTGAAGTATTTGGACCTAAAAAAATAATATTAGAAGTTATAACAAAAAATCTAGAATTATTTTTAGAAACAAGTATTACAAATCAAAAAGTAGAGATAGTAGAATTATTAAATGATAATTTTCATTTCACAAATTTTTTTAATATCAAAATTAATAAAAACATATTAGAAAAAGAAATAGAAAAAAAAGAATTTGATACTTTGACAAATGTCCCATTTGGCAACGGCTTAGGAATTTTCAATTCCTTGAAATTAGATTTAATTGATTCAAAAATATTATTAACATTATCTACAAATCCTAAATTATCAACATTGGGCATTTGTAAAGAAACAAAACTAAACAGACAAACTGTAACAAATCATATCAAAAAAATAAAAACGCAAGGATTAATTTACAAAAAAATATATGGAGTAAATAACTTCACATTAGGATTTGAAGATTATTTTTTAAAAATAAATTTTATTCAAAAAGATAAAAAAGATATATCAGATATAATTAATAAGAATAAATACATATCAATATCGTGTAGTTCATATCAAAGCGTCACAACATACATAAGCGTTCCAAGTTACAGAGAGCTTGCTAAATTTGTAGAAGAACTTGAAAGTATTTCAAAAGAAGTAAAAGTAGAATCATTTCAAATATTAAATGTTAAAAAGATTGAAAACCTGCCAAAAATAGTAAAAGCAGAATTAGAAAAAAATAAATAGAATAAAACAAGAACGGAGAACTTAGGAGGATTTTTGTTTAGAGTGCTTACTTTTTGAGTCGCGACTAGAGTATACATCTGCGCGATTCTAAAAAAGTAAGTGCTCTAGACAAAAAGCATCCGTTTCAAAACAGTCTCAAAATAAAATAAATAAATTAATCATTCTGGTTAAGCATACCACACGCAGCCTCAATATCCTCCCCCATATTCTTCCTAGTAAAACACTTAAAACCAGCATCACGTAAAGTAGAATGAAAATTATCAAGCGTCTCATTATCAGAACAATAATAAGTTTTACCTTCAAGCTCCATAGTTCCATTAAGTGGAATTAAATTAAAATTTGTCATCTTTGAAAACCCAAGTGATAATAACTTCTCTAAATTTTTTTTACTATCTGTAATTCCTTTAATCATAATATACTCAACCATAATTTTATCACGAAACTTCTCTGAGTACAAATTACAAATCTCAACTAATTCATCAATTTTCCATCGAGACAAAAATGGCATCAGCCTGTCACGAACTTCCTGAAATCCAGAATGAAATGAAATAGCTAAATGAACTTTCCAATCCAAATCAATAAACTTTTTCATAGATGGAATAACACCAGAAGTTGATACTGTAATCTTTGAAAAAGAATAACAATAAGTTTCATGAATAGAAGAAATAGAAGATACAACATTATCATAATTATTAAAAGGTTCCCCCATCCCCATATAAACAATAGATGTAATAAGTTCAGACGCGTAACACACTCCCTTAGAATTTTTCCCATTTGAAAGCTTAGACATATCAATATTATATAAAGAACATAAATGCTCAAGCGCACAATCAAACTGCAACACAATCTCATCAGCAGACAAATTTCTCATAAACCCCATCTTTGCAGTCAAACAAAAAGTACACCCCATAGCGCAACCAACTTGTGAAGACACACATAAAGTATATTTATTTTTAAAATCAGAATTAGAAGATGTATTATTTTTTCCAGGAATTAAAACGCAATGAAAACCAGTATTAAAAATTAATTTTATTGTACCATCTGTTGATTTCTCAACAGAATCCAATTTAGTTTCAATTTTTTCTAATTGCGTTTTTTCAATCATAAAATAAAATAAACAATCTACACTTTTAAAGGTTTATAAAAATTAGTTATTAATTTTTTTCTTCATAAAAACTAAAATCAAAAATCCAATACCTAAACCAATAAACATAAAAGGTAATAAATTATTAAAATAAAAACCAACTCCCATACCAATAAGTACACAACCTACAAGCACACTAAAAGATTCATCTGACATACCAGCAGGAGTTTTACTAGTAATATTTTTATCTATTTTTTTATTTACTTTTTTATTTACTTTTTTATTTACTTTTTTATTTACTTTTTTATCTATTTTTGTAATATTCTTTTTAACCATAAAATAATATAAGAAAGATAAAGTTATAAACCTATTTTAATCAGTTAAAATGGTTTCTTATCTGCAATTTTCCATAAATACTCAAAATTAGTTTTATAAGTGTCACTTATTTCTTTATTCTCAATCATAATCGCAGTCACAGGCATACCCCAAGTCACAATCACAATCTTATTTCCATAAATAAAAGTATTAGTCGGATTAAACTGTTTATCTTCTAAAAATCGATATTGAGTTTTTGGAGCTAAAGATTTTTTAAACAAAAAAACTCCTCGTTTTTTATTTGTAATTACTTTCTCATAAATTTTATTTAATCTTAAATCACGAAAATATTGTTTCATAAAAATTGGAAGTTCTGTTTCATATCTTTCATCATCAATCCCAGTAATACAAACATCACAACCAGTTTTAATAATATCTTTTAAAATATACTTAATTCCTTCTTTTCCCTCATACACATTAACTTTAGTATCAACAGTAGGAATTAACATAGCTGATTCAAGTGTAGGCATAATATTCTCAATTGACTTTTTTTCTTCATCTAATTTCTTATTCTTCTCTTCAATAAAATCATATATCTTATTTGGATGTGTCGCCTTGTAATACTTTTTAATTCCTTTATTAACAAAACTAACTAATCCTTTTTGAATTAGTTTCTCAATAATATCATAAATATGAACTCTATAAATTACAGTTTTCTGACTAATTTGATATACTGTCTTCTCTCCAAATTTTAATAAATGTAGATACACTATAACTTCATTATCAGTTAAACCAATCTCTTTTAGTTCTCTTTCCATATATAGTCTAAATCAGAAGTTTAAACTTTATAAAGTTTCGTACTAAAATAGTCCGACAGACACTTAAATAGATTTAAGAACTTCAATTACTACCGAAAATGGAACAAACAAACAAAACAACAATCAAACAAAGCAATAAGAAAACTCAAAATAAAGTTCAAAAGAACAATCAAAACAACAATCAAAATAACACATTTAATAAAACAGTTAAAGAATTAAAACAAGTATTAACAAAAGATTATATCTGCGTAAATTTAAAAGAAAACCCTTTCTCAAAAAATATAAATTCATTAAATAAAAAACAAATTGAATACGTATTAAAACAATATTCAATATTCCCAAAACACATTGTATCATTTCTTGAAACTGTACGAAATAAATCCGAAGATAATAAATTTAAAAAAATTGTAGTAGAACTTACAAGAAACATAGGAGAAGAATTAGGAACACAAACACACGGAATTACACACTATGACTTATTAATACAAGGAGTAAAAGAAGAATTTAATCTAAACATTTCAAAAATTGATAGTGAAGAATCAACATTTCAATTCCTTGCAAACATGAGAAAAACATTTTCAAACAAAAATATATTTCACACACTAGGAGCAATTTACGCAACAGAACTAAGTGCAAAACCTGAACTATTAATTGTGTATAAATTAATAAATAAATACTCAAGAATAATTAAATCAAAAAAAATTGATGATGGTATGTTGAAAAGTTTCTTTGACATGCACATCTCAGTATGGGAACCAGGACACGAACAAGAACTCTACAAAGCTTGTAAAAATTACGTTAAAACAAAAGAAGACTTAGAAGAATTTGAAAAAGGATTTAAAGAAGTTTTATCAACAATGGATGTTTGGTGGACTGGATTATATAATGAATTAAAATAATTATTAAAATAACAATTATTTTTTAAAATTAAATAATAGGCAAAGGGTCACACATCAAATGTACAAGCATAACTGAGCGATCATAATTATACTTTCGTTCAAGAAGGTCATGTATGATTTGTTTTTTAGATAATTTATATTTATGATCAAGAATATAACTTTTAATTTTTTCATCTTCACTAGTATTATAATGTCCTATTTTTGTATCAATTAAACCTTGAATTAAAGTTTTATACTTAACAATCCCAGCACCTAAAATCACAGTAAATAATATTAAAACTGTAACTAAAATAAAACCACCAAGCACAGTTCCAACATAAAAAATTAATAAATTAGGAATTGATGCAAAAAATATTAAAGCAACAAAAATAAAAAAAACTAATTTTCTAGTATTTGTAATTTGAGAAACCTCTGCAATATAAAATTCTCTATAAATTTTAAATCTATAATTCAAATATAATAAACATGCAAAAAGAGTAAAAAATAATAAAAATAAATTCCCTAAACTAGGTAAATCTTTTGAACGAAAAATATAATCCTGAACAAATCCAAAAATAGTCATAATAAAAACTATAACAAAAAATGATAGTTTTGAAGATACATCAGGAGTTAAAGTTCGTAAATCCATAATAAATTATTTAAAAAAATGTTTTTATATGTTTATATTATTATAAAATGGTTAAAAGAAAGGATATAAATATTCTAAATATTTTTAAATCTATAATAAAAACAAATTAGTTTAACTATCTTTAACTAATTTTAACTATTTTTTAATTAAACTAAAACTTTCTTTATATACTAAAAAGTACATAAATAAATATGTATCAAAAAAAAGAAAAAAAGAAATCAATATTTAAAAATAAATTTGGAACTATATTTAAAAACATAATTTTAATATTACTCGCAATATTAATTTCATCACAAACTATATTTGCAAATGAAAAATATAGCTATGAGAAAGCTGAAGCGTTAAAACCATTAATAAATTGGAACGACTATGGAACAGATGCATTCACAAAAGCAGCACTTGAAAACAAACCTATCTTTCTACTTTTAACAGCTCCAAGTTGGTGTTATTGGTGTCAAGTATATGAAAGTACAGATTACTTATTTAATGAAGATATGATTAAAGAAGTAAATGAAAACTTTATTCCAATCTATATTGATGCAGATATCAGACAAGATTTAACAAGACAATACCTTGAAGGTGGTTGGCCATCAACAACAATTCTAGCGCCAAACGGCGAGAGAATATATGGATACTCTGGACCAAGACCAGTTGAGAATATGATTACAAATTTACGTGGCGCAATCAATTATGTAAATGAAAATTCTTTTATTAGTTCTGGACAAGTAAAGTACGATAAAAAAGAAATTAAAATTCCATCACAAAACCAAATCACATTAATCCAAAACCAATTCCCATTAATCATTTTAGAATCATACGATAAAACCTATGGTGGATTTGGAAACGGACAAAAATTCCCTCAACCTAAAACACTAAACTACGCACTTGAACAATACCAGCAAACTAACAATGAAAAATATTTAGACTTAGTAGAAAATACATTAAAAAACCAATATACTAATATAGATGAACTACATTCAAACTATAACTTATTCGATCCAGTTGAAGGAGGATTTCATAGATACGGAACAACACGTGACTGGTCACCACCACACTTTGAAAAAATGTTATATGATAATGTAGAATTATTAAAAACATATTCTAATCTACAATTAATAAATTCACAAAATCCATACGTAAACGAAGTTGTAGAAAAAACTAATAACTATATTATTGAAAACTACTACGATAAAGAAAACGGAGGATTTTACGCAAATTCTGATGTAAACGGAGAAGATGCATATTATGGATTAAAAGATAGAAGTAGTAAAGAAAAATCAAGAATTGAAAAAACTAAATTTACAGATTGGAACTCTAAAGCAATTATTGCATACCTGCAACTATACAAAAATACAAACAACCAAGAATACAAAGTAATGGCAGAAAAAACATTACAATTATATCTAACAGAATTTGATAAAGATATTTATCACGCAATAACAGAAGATAAAGAAAAAAAAGTTAGAGGAAATTTATTAGATAACTCAAATTTATTATTAGCATTTGTAGAATCATACGACACATTAAACAACCAAATATATTTAGACAAAGCAAACCAAATCGCAAAACAAACTATCAACACTCTATACGATTATAACAGTGGAGGGTTTTTTGAAAGAAATAGTCCAGATAAAAAACTATACGCGTTAGGAGATAATATTTTATTAACAAAACCTATGGAAGAAAATGGAATTATAACATACGCATTTTTAAAACTATACACGCAAACAAACAACGACACATACTTAGACATCGCAATAAAAACATTAGGAAATCAAATAGATTCAATTGGAGGTTTAGATAGAATGTATTATTTTGCAAAATCAACTCAATACATAAATGAAAACAATTTAATGAATAGATATAATCAAATAGTACAAACAAATAAAAATAATCAATTAAATGAATTAAATAAAATTCCAAAAGATTATTGGTTAAATAAATTATTAAATAAACAAATTACGCCAAACAAAAATCCTAAATTTATACAATCAACAAGAGGAATTACAAAAGAAAATATTAGTTTAATTGTATATGTAATCATAGCATTTCTAGCAGGCCTGCTCTCCTTTGCATCACCATGTACACTTCCAATATTACCTGGATTTATCGCACATTCATTTAACTCTTCAAAACAAAATATTGTTGGAATGACACTTTCTCTTTTCGCAGGATTAAGTTTAATATTTGTAATTTTAGGAATGAGTTCAACATTTATTGGAAATATACTAAAAAATGAATTAGAATTATTCTCACAAATCTCAGGAATTTTTATAATAATTTTAGGAATATTCATATTAAGTGGAAGAGGATTTAAACAAATTAATTTAAATAATTCAAGTCCTACAACATATTTTTCATCATTTGTATTCGGATCTGCGATGGGAATTTCGTGGACTCCTTGTGTTGGACCAATTCTTGTAACAATTTTATTATTAGCATCAACAGCAGGCTCAGCATACACTGGAGGATTGTTATTGTTTATGTATGCGTTAGGATTATTTTTACCAATGATATTTTTTGCATTATATTTAAAGAAATCAAAGAACTCAAAAATATGGAAACTATTCAAAGGAAAAATGTTAATATTCAAATTTAAATTATTTAATAAAAAAATTGAATTTCATGTTCACACATCAACTTTAGTTTCAGGAATTATTTTCATACTATTAGGAATATTAATCTTTTCAGGAGGACTCCTTACAATAAATAAATATGTAGGAACAACATTTCTACAAAATTATTTAAACTCAATTGAAGGAGTTTTATTGGATTTTATTCAATAAAATAATAAAAATATTACATAAATTTAAATAAAAAAAAGAAAAGATAGTAACTATGATTATTGTAAATACACAAGAAATTACAGGAAAGAAAATTAAAGAAACTTTAACAGTTGTAAAAGGAAGTTCAGTGCGAGCTAAATGGTTTGGGAAAGATATTATGTCAGCTCTTAGACATATTGTAGGAGGAGAATTAAAAGAATATAAAGAACTTTTAGATGAAGCAAGAGATGCAGCAACAGAAAGAATGGTTCAAGAAGCAGAAACACTAGGAGCAGATGCAATTGTAAATGTTCATTTTATGACAGCAGCAATCTCGCAAGGAGCAGCAGAAATTTTAGTGTACGGAACAGCAGTAAAATTCAAATAAAATAGTTTTAATAATTAAAATGGCAAACACAATCAAAGCAGCCTGCGCTATAATTTACAAACCAAACACAACAAATGAAATACTTATATGTCAAAGAAGTAAATATTCAAAACTCCATCCACTAGAATGGGAAATTCTAGGAGGAAAGTACGAGCCTAACGAAACAGGAGAACAATGTATAATTAGAGAAATCAAAGAAGAACTAAATATTGATATAATTGAACCAAAATTATACCACAAGCAAACACACGCCTACGACTACGCAGATGTTCATCTAGAATTCTTTAAAGTAAAAAAATACAAAGGAGAAATGAAAAATATAGTCCACGAGCAAATTAAATGGGAAAAAATTGAAAACATAAAAAAATATAAGTTTCTTGAAGGTGATGATGAAGTTATTGATATGTTAATAAAATCATTATGATTTTATTAGAATTTTAAAATATAGTATCCTTACCTTTCGGTAAAATTACGAACATTTATAAAAAAGTAAGGACATATCATATTATGAATATAATTGAAACCAAAAGAGATAATAAAACCTACTATAAATTAAATTATTCTATAAAAAAAGATAAAAAAGTAATAACTAAAACTAAATACCTTGGAACAAGTATTCCACAAAATATAGAAGATATAAAGGCGCAATTTTACAGAGAAGTAAATAAAGAATTATTTGATAAATTTGATAAGATAAAAATTAACTTTCAAAAAGAATATAAAAAAATTCCAGACTCTGCAAAACAAAAAGAATTAGAAGAAATTGCAATTTCATTTACATACAACACAAATGCAATTGAAGGGTCAACAATTACATTACACGAAACAAGAGAATTATTAAAATATAAATTTGCTCCAAATAAAAGTTTAAATGAAATTGAGGAAACAACAAATCATGCCAAAGTTTTTTTAGAAAGTTTAAAAAAATCAGAACAAATAAATTTAAAATTAATTTTAAAATGGCACAATGACATATTTTACCAATCAAAACCAGATATTGCAGGAAAGTTTAGAGACTATTTAGTAAGAGTTGGAAGTTATTTAGCACCAGAAGAGAAAGAAGCTAAATTAATGTTTAAACAATTAGAAAAATTTCTAAAAAACACTAAAATACATCCAGTTGAAATAGCAGCAAGGGCGCATTATTTATTTGAAAAAATTCATCCATTTGGAGATGGAAACGGAAGAGTTGGAAGAATTTTATTAAATTATATTTTATGGCACAAAAGTTTTCCAATGATAATTGTAGAATATAAAAAAAGAGAACAATATTACAAAGCGTTCAATAAAGGAGAACAAGGATTTGTAGCATATTTTGTGAAAATATATCTAAAAACACATCAAAATAGATATTTGAAATAAAATACAAAACTAATCAAACACAAACTTGAATTTTAGACATTAAGTTTATATATTCAAAATAACATGAAATAGTATAAAAAACTATTTTGATAATTTTAAAAAGTATGCATTTAGATTAGAGTTATTACAAAAGTACACAGTAGAAGAAGAAGAAAAAGCTTTTAATACATACAAAGCAACTGGAAAGTTTGATAGTTCTGTAAGTTCAGATTGGCACAACACAATCTCTAATGCTAAAAAAAGAAATGTAACTATGAGCAGAGTACACATAATTGAATCTCCAATGTCATACTATTTAAAATTTGAATTAGAAGCATATAAATTAAATTCTAAAGTTGGAGAAAATATATATCTTTTAGATAAAGATAAATATGATAATACAATAAACTATGATTTCTGGTTATTTGACGATGAAATTGTATTAAAAATGACATATGATAAAAATGGCTCTTTTATTAAAATAGAAGAAATAACAAAAGATATTAATAAATATATAGAAGTAAAAAATAAATTATTATCAATTTCAACTGATTTCAAAGATTGGAAATAATAAAAATATAATGTCTGATTTTATAAATTAAGTTCTTTTACAGCGTTACTCATATTAATTTTAAATCCATATGTCATAGATTCTGTTAAAGGAGTCTCCCCACCATCCAAATAATTAGACATTTGTTTATGTAGTAATAAAACTGCTTTTTGATTTGAAAAATTACACCTAGGTAAAAATTTATAGATAGTATCAATTTGTAACTTGAAATCTTTACGTGTTTTCATAGTAATTTTTTCAGAAATTTCTGTAAATGCATCTGACATAGTCTTTTTATCAGCAGCAGTAAGTGGAACAAGTACTTTATCTAATATAACTACTAACTCCTCCATAGCCATTTTAAAATCCTTCACAACCTCTTCTATAGTATAATCCTCATGACATGAATATTTAGAATCTGATATATTAAAAAGAGATTTATAAACCCCCTTTATATATGAAAAGTTAAGAGGTGTTTTTGATAAATTATTATCTATTAGAGTAGTTAGTGGTACATATTCCTCACTACATTTTCCTTCTTCATTAAATTTAAAGTTTTTTGATAATTCTAATGCTGCTTGCATAACTTGTTTAGTTACTTTTCTAGATATTTCTATTTCGTCCATAATATAGTTAGTCTCTTAACTTAAATAAATATTTGTGGTATTGTATAACACCTAAATAATTTAGCACCATATTATAAAAGAGACTCTATCTGGCGAGTAATGAGCGCAAAAAGAGAAGAAACAAGAACGAAAGAAAAAAACAAAAAGGTCTGAACTTAGGAGGATTTTTGTTCAGAGTGCTTACTTTTTGAATCGCGACTAGAGTATAAATCTGCGCGATTCTAAAAAAGTGAGTGCTCTGGACAAAAAGCATCCGTGTCAAAGCAATCCCAAAGCAAAATAAATATAATCTATCTCATACGTTTAATCTCTTCTTCGAAGAAACTAAACCCAACTGAAATAGATTTATCAATAGTCCGAGTACGTATTGCTCTCAATCCAGCCTTCTGACAAACACCCTCAATCATAGCACCAGAAAAGTCATAACTCAACTTCGCAAGTTTAGCAAAATTAACATTCTTCTCAATCGGCATTTTTTTACAATAAATTGAAAATATTTTTTCACGTGTTTTCTCATCCGGTAAACTCACCTCAACAATTGAATCCAAACGCCCTGGACGTTTAAGTGCTGGATCAATCATATCAGCACGATTAGTCGCTGCAACAATACTAACTCCAGACAATTCTTCAACACCATCCATCTCTGTAAGTAATTGATTAACAATTTTATCCATAAAATTATTATTACTCTGACCACGAACTCCAGCAATTGAATCAAACTCATCAAAAAAGATAATAGTTGGACTTACCTGTTTTGCTTTCTTAAAAATTTCTCTAATTGCTTTCTCAGAACTTCCCATCAAAGAATTAATTAACTCTGGTCCTTTAATTGAAATAAAATTCGCTTCACTCTCTGTAGCAATCGCCTTTGCAAGCATTGTCTTCCCAGTACCAGGCGGACCAGTAAGCAGCACACCCTTTGGAGCTTTAATCCCAACTTCAATAAATAATTCAGGTTCCTTTAAAGGTAACTCAACCATTTCACGTAACTGCTCTTTCACCTCTTCTAAACCACCAATATCATCCCATCGCACATTAGGTTTTTGAATCAAAACTTCACGCATAGCACTTGGTTCAATTTTATTTAAAGCTTCACGAAAATGAGCCATATTAACAAGTAACTTTTCTAACACAACTGTTGGAATTTTTGAATCAGTCTTAATCAAATCTGGAATCCAATTCTTTAAACTCTTCATCGCAGCTTCTTTTGTTAAAACTTCTAAATCCGCACCAGTAAATCCGTGAGTCAAATCTGCAAGCCTACTCAAATCAACATCATCATCCATTGGAATTCCTCTCGTATGAACATCAAGTATTTCTAGACGTCCGTCACGAGATGGCGGATTGATGGGAATTTCTCTATCAAATCTTCCAGGTCTTCTAAGCGCATCATCCAAAACATCAGGCCTGTTTGTAGCTGCAATAACTAAAACATCACCACGTGAAACAAGACCATCCATATTTTTTAACAATTCAGTAACTGGCGTATTTAAAAATTCATTCGACCCACGGTTTTCTCGTTTAAAAGCAAAAGAATCAATCTCATCAATAAAAACAATTGTAGGTGACTCATCATTCGCTTTTTTAAAAAACTCTTCCATATTTTTCTCAGTTTGTCCAGGTTGAGCAGAAATAATGTCTGATGTTTTAAACTCCATAAAATTTGCATCAAGTTCATTTGCAAGAGCGCGAGCAAGTAATGTTTTCCCAGTTCCAGGTGGACCATATAACAAAACACCACGTGGTGGTTTAATCCCAAGTTTCTCAAAAACTTCTGGATGTTTCATAGGAATTTCAACCATCTCACGAATCGCTGTAATCTCTTCCTTTAAACCACCAATATCATCATAAGTTAAAGTAGGAATCTTTAAATCTTTAGCAGATGTAATTTTACTTGAAACATTAACCTTAGTACTTGCATCAATACGTACAAAACCTTTAGGATTACACTTTGAAACTAAATAATGAAGAGTTGTTCCCATCAAATTAAACGTTACAACATTCCCTTTTGTATACGCTTTCCCAATCATATTTTTTAAAAATAAAGCAGTTGGGTCTCCCTGAAAATTAACTTGTTCTGTTGGAGAAATCTCAATAGATTTCGCAGGAAGTACATCCACAACAACACACTTTGCAACATCCCCAAGTTGAACTGAAGAATTAGAACGAAGGGATGAATCCATGCGAACTAAATCAAGCCCTTCATCCTCAACATAACACTTTAAAACACGTGCCAAACATTTCTCATTAATTAAAATATATTCTCCCTCAGACATATTTAATTTATTCAAAGAATTAGAATCAAGCCGAACAATATTCAAACCAATATCTTCATGATAAGTATCTGCAACATTTAAACTAACAATTTTTTTATCCATACCTTATTTATGGCATATTAAGTATATAAATTCTTGTAATCATTTATAACCCAATTACAAGAGATTATAAATTTAATTAATTTCTTGATTAAAGTTTAACTTATGGAAAAACTAAACAAATTAGGAAGAGATTTATTTACTGATTTAATAAATAAAGATTTAATGTTTCCCTAACTCAGTAACATATATTTATATTCTTTAAAAATCTAATATTAGTATAACAACAAAACCAAATTAAAATGGACTATTTAGAATCAACTAAAAAAGCATACAATTCAAATGCTACACAATATATTGAAAAATTTAAACTATTTCTAGACTACGACACATATTTCGAAATTCAAAATTTCATAAAATTATTAAAAGGAAAAAATATTTTAGACATTGGATGTGGACCTGGATTTCAAACAAAATACCTAACGGAAAAAGGTTTCAATACAACTGGAATCGATAACTCAGAAGAGATGATAAAACAAGGAAGAGAAATATATAAAAATAGTAATATTAAACTTTTAGAATTAAAAAATATAAATAAATTAAATCAAACATTTGATGGAATTTGGGCAGAGGCAGTTTTATTTCATATCTCAAAACAAGACTTCAAAGATACAATCAATAATTTTAATAAACTTTTAAATAAAGAAGGTTTATTATATTTTTCTTTAAAACAAGGAAGTGAAGAATTAATATTAGAAGATGGAAGGTTTTTTGCATATTATAAAAAAGAAGAAATATTAAATTCATTAAACTCAAAATTTGAATTATTAAACTATAGAGAAAATAAAGTTCACAAAGATACATTTATGAATTTTTTATTCAAGAAAAAATAAAAAACAAATATATATAAATTAAAAAAGAAAAAGTTAAATATGGAAAGTATAATTAAATTAGCAAAAATGAAAAACTTAGAAATCATTGAAGAATTTAATAACCAATACGTAGATTTTTGTAGAGAACTAGATCCTACAATAAAAAAAGAAAAAGTAGAATATCATAACATTAAAAAATGTTTAAAACAAAAAGGAGGGCAGTTTTTAGTAATTGAAGTAGATAAGCAAATTGTTGGCTGTTGTTTTGCTGAAATCAGAAAACATTATGATTGGTCTATAAATGAAAAAGTAGGAGAAATTCATTTTATGTTTGTAAAAAAAAAATTTAGAGGAAATCAATTAGCAGTAAAATTAATCCAAAGTTGTATGGATTGGTTTGATGAAAATAGAATAAAAGAAATAAGAATTGGAGCATACGCAAATAACAAACATGCCTTAGATTTATACCGAAAATTCGGATTCAAAGAATATGCAATAAATTTAAAAATAATAAAATAAATTATTCAACTAAAACATTACTAACAACGACACCCTCTTGCGTCACAACCACAACACTAACAACACTGGAAAATTGAACACACAACAAATCAATTAAAGTAATAGCATTTTTATAAATAATTCCATCCCCAATAAAAGAACAATAATTATCATCAATTAAAATTTCTAACACGTTAAAATCACCACCAATTTTATTTCTAATAATTAATTCATAACTTCCTGAATTATTATTAATACTTAAAAATTCAACATACTCTTCATCAAAAGAATAATAATTTAAAGTATCATCAGTAAGCGCTGGAACATAATTTGAATACCAATTTGAAAAAACTAAAAATGCAACAACTGATACAACAAGTAAAAGTGAGATTGTTACAATATTATATACAGCTCGATTATTATTATAAAAATTATTAACCATTTTATCCAGTCAAACTAACTCCGTTAACAAGTGGCGCATCATCAATATTTTTATTAAAAACTTTTGAATTCATATTTCCATCAACAGGCACTGCGCGAGTCACCTCAACATAAGAATAATCATCACTTAACTTTGTATCTCCATCAATTCCAACATATTTAATATCTAAACCTTCCTTTCCAGAACTATCTGAATGAACTAATTTAATCATAACTTTTTCAACATCTGAATTTACATTAGTTTTTCCCCAATCTAAAATTAATTTATTATTAACAACACGTAAACCTAAACCTGTAATCTCTGAATAATCAGGCGCCCTATTATCTGAAATTTTAATACTAAATGTCGGTACAGTTTTAAGAGGATTTGAATTTAATAAATCATAATAATTATGAACCTTTTTAATATCAAAATCCAAACTAACAGTTTCATAAAATCCAAGTTTATTTGAATTAACAGGAATTATAAAAAACCTAATATCAGAACCATCTCCAAGCGCAAAATTTCGAATACCAAACACATTACGCCCATAACTTGAAACATCTAAACCATTAATATCTGAACTAATTAAAAACTTTACATCTTTAAACTCATTAATATAACCAAAATCAAACTTTTGACAACTCGACGATTTATTAGTTATACACTCTGTGTTAAAATTTAATAAATTCCCTTTCAAAACATATAACTCGAAATTATTAATACTACTATCATCATAATTTAAAATCTCAAACTCCACAGAATTATCAAAATCAGAAATATCAGCATTCATTTTCACTTGTGTCTTTTTTAAAGGTTCTGGACCTAATTGTCTAATCGGGTCGATACTTGAAAATACCTCATTTAATAAACTCTCATCTGTGAAATAATTAAACTTCTCATCAACAGCAAACACTGCAAAATATACTTTTTTATTTTCAATCAAATCAAATTCACTTGTTTCATCATTCCAAATTTGATGAATTTTAACATCAATCACATTATCAGAATTTACTGTTAAATCTTTTAAAAAAAATAAACTTAAATCCATATCTAACTCTTTATCAGAACCACGATACTCACCACCACCAATATTAATTCCACGTCCAACAAATCCATCAGGAATCTTTGACTCTTCAAGTAAATTAATTAACTTATCATATTTAGAATATGAATTTCTATCTAAAAAGTTTTCATAAGAATATAAAATTACAAATCCATACAAACTACTATTTTTCAAATTAGGTTTAGATATTTTTAACCCAATAACATTATCAACACGATCTAGATTAAACAAATTATAATCAACTTGTCCAATTGGTAAATTATTTTTTAAAACAACTGAAAAATCAAAAACACTTTTTTTAGATTTTTTATCAAGAACATTAATCCCAACTGAATAAAAAGATAAAACTTTTTCATTATCAATTCTTGTGAATTCAAAATTAAAATCTTTATATAAATTATTATTTTCTTGTTTAAATAACATCTTAAAAACATTCCCAATACACTCTAAATCTCCATCTAAAACATTTTCATCTAAAGTTTTTTTACAAGAAATAATTGATGTTTTTACATTTTCAGAAAGTTTAGGTAAAATAGAATCAAGAACTAAAACTAAATTATTAAAATTCCCTAAATCATACTTTGTACTAATTTCTTCAGATAAATAAACTAATCCAGAACCAACTGATTTTGAACTTTTATATTTCACATTAACTAAAATTTCATTATTTGTAGAATTAACACTAATATCAATTAAATCTGAATTAGGAACATTAAAAAAGTTTCTAAAACGAGAAGTTAATTTACTCTCAACATATATTAAAAATTCCCCCATAAAATCATCTCCAAATTCAGGAAAACAAGAAAATAATTTAATATCAGAATTATTATTATTTTTATTCTCATCCATTTGAGATTTTAAATAAGCTTCATTATATAAAATTAAATTATTATTATAAGTACAACTTAAAAATTCATTATCATTAACTGTTGATTGTGTTAAACGTGAATTTAATTCATTATCTGAAAAAAACCCTTCAACAAATTCATCCAAACTATGTTGAATTAAAGTACTAACATAAAAGTTATTATACAACACAGCTGACGACAAAGAATCAACAGCGTAAGTTGACTTAAACTCTTCATCATAAATTGAATCATTATGGGGATTAGACACAGCAAGCACAAACAAAAAAAATAAAGTAATAGATACAAGAGCAAGTAAAGTAAAAAAAGATAAACCTTTTTTTGAATTTAATAATTTATTATTATTAAATAATTTCATTTAACAATCCCTCGCTAATTTACACCCAGTACCTGGATTACTTCCCTTATAAGAAGTTTCTGATTTAAAATAAATTAAAATGTCCTCACCATTTTTTTTTGGAACTTTAAAAAAAAAATTATTATTTTTAATCTCAAAATCAAGATTATTTAATGCTGAAGATTTATAATATATTTTAATTAAATCATCTTTCTTTAAATTTTGATTTGAAAAACTTTTATACAAAGTTAAAGATACCTTAAAAGCATAAAGTTCAGAATCAACATAAATATCTCTATATTTATCAAGCATATCTTCCAATTCATCATAATCGCTCCAAATCAAATCTGTAATTGTGTACTGTTTGTAATCTTTAAAAACTTCTAAACTATCTTCCTTATCTAAAGGTAAATTCAAATAAGAATATACAACAACTTTTGGAAACTCATAACTCAATTCTGGAGCTAATTCATTAAACGTCACCTCATCTGCAATTGATAAAGAAGATGCAAAAAATAACATCATAGCTACAATAACTAAAGATAAAGAAATAGTAATAATTGCAGTAGTTGCAAACTCTCCAGATTTATTCAAAAAAATATTTTTAAAATTCATTTTAATACATAATAAACCCGTTCGCTTTTTTAAAAATTGAATAAACTTTCCAAGTATCTTCAATAATTGTCATTTCACTTTTTAAAATCGCTTCATCACGTTCTTTCTTATCTGAATCTCCATGACCGTGTCCAGAACTTACAGCACTACTAGAACCACCAGATTTTCTCTTAGGTAAAAATACTGAAAATAATTCACCAAGTCCTGCAATTGGAGACATTATCTCATTAGCAGTATCTTTTAAAGAACTCCCTCCAGAACTATTAGTATTTTTATCTTTAGATTTTTTACTCTTATTCATCATATTAAACTCATCTTCAAAATCTTCATCCATACCCTCAAAATAATTAGCATACTTTAACAAATCCTCTCGCACAACACTTAACTCATCAATGAAAGTTTCCATAAGTTTTAAAGAATCAATCTTAAAATTTGCACGATAAGATGCAAGTTCATAAATATTCCACGATGCTGCAAAATAATTAATAGTATTTCTCATAAAAGGTTGAGGTTGTGGACCTTGAGGAGTATTCAAAATTTCATTTCTTCTTTTTTGTGAAAATCGTGTCCCCATCACATTCCAACGTTGTAAATCATCTCGATGCAAAGGAGTAGGATTTTCCTTATACTTGTGACGTAATTTAATATATTCTTTATTAGTAATTTCTTTATTATCACAAGGATAAAAAATATACTTATCATCACCAGACATCCCAGACACAAACCCAGTTTTCCCTTTATACTTTCCAAAATGAATATCTTCAGAAGTTAAAAATAAACCATACTTATTAAATTCTAATTCCGCAATAGTTCTCCCTTTTCTCTCATAACCACCAATCCCAATCACATCAATTGTTGAATAACTAGAATCAATCAAATTTACCATCTCTGCATTTTCACTCTCAAACCCCTTATACCAATCTGATTTTGAAAAATTTTCAGACTTTGCATTAATCTCTTTTAATAAAGGTTTCATAAACTCAACATACATCTGAACTTGAGCATAAATATTTTTTAAAGCAGAAATTTTTAATTTAAAAGTAACTTCTGTATCTTTAATTGCCGTTGGCAGCCAAGTATAAAATTTATACATATTACGAGCAACAGCTTCCTTTGCAGTAAGTGATACATCAATAGGATACACATCTTCTTTTAATTGTTCTGTAACTGTTGAACGAACCTGAAAAGGATCATCTAAATTAATCCCAAAAAATAATTGAGGAAGCAGAGCGAAATCTAAACCTTGTTCTGATGCTGAACGATTCATCTGCCACATTCTCCCTCCTTCAACTACATTAACCCATTGATCTTTCATGTGATTAATTGCTTCATTTCTCTCACCACGATATTTATTTAAACGCGTAATATTTGGAGAACTTTTATCTAATTCAAAACATACAATTTCATCACTTTTAGAAATTTTATCAAACCAAATTTTATAAAAATGTGCTTCCTTAATCTCCTTTAAAAGCGGCAATAAATGTTGACGAATCAAAGTTACAACTTGTTGAAAATTCTCTTGATATGCCCTAATCGATCCACCTTTAATCTGTCTCATATTCGAACCAAACTGTGAACTTTCAGAAAAATAATGTAGGTCTTCAATTTTAATAGACTTATATCCTTTTAAAACATAATAAGGAAATTGAATATGCCAAAAATAAATACTAGTAATTTCTTCATTAAAACCATCAAATCTAAACACTATTTCATTTAAAGGTTTTCTTAATTGTTTTCCATCATATTTTAAAATTTTAGATTTAACTTCTCCATAACCTAAAATATCATCTGCACTCATATCAAAAATATGAAATTCAACTTTATAAAATAGAATATTAACTTAGTAGAAATTAAATATAAATGTAGAACCAATAACACACAAACAATACGTAAACAACACGTAAACACAAAACCAACAACACACAAACAACTACAAAAACAATATACAAATCAAATACAAATACAAAACAAATACAAAACAAATACAAAACAAATACAAAACAAATACAAAACAAATAACACATAAAACAACACACAAATAAAACAAGATTTATAAACAATAAACTCCAAATAATACTATGACACAAACCACATCAAGAATTAAAAATTATTTTAACGAAATCGACACATATCTTGAAAAAACTTATAAAATAGCAGAACTTGCAAAAAAAGTAGGAATTGACCCATCCGACAAAGTTGAAATGCCAGTAGCTCGTGATATTTCAGAAAGAGTAGAAGGAATTTTATCAGCAGCATCCGAAGACATTGTAGGAAAAGGAATGCCTCAAAGAATTAACGAACTAGAAAAAATTTATGGAAAATTAGATTGGCGTGTAGCCCTTAGAATTTCACTTGAAGTAGCACAGGAAAAATTTTGTAAATTTGAAACAAAACAAGAAGCTATGAGTCTTGGAGTAAAAGCTGGACTAACTTATTTAACATTAGGAATTGTATCAGCGCCACTTGAAGGATTTATTGGTTTTGAAATTAAAAAAAGAAGAGATGGAAAAGAATACTTAGCAATGGCATTCGCAGGTCCAATTCGTGCAGCAGGAGGTACAGCAGGAGCAGTATTTGTACTGGTTGGAGATTATGTAAGAAAAGAGATGGGATACTCAGAATACGACCCAGACGAAAAAGAATTAAATAGATTCTATACTGAGTTAATGGATTATAATGATAGATGTGTAAGATTACAATATGTACCATCTGAAGAAGAAACTAAATTTCTAATCTCTAAAATTCCAATTGAAATTACAGGTGATCCAACTGAAAAAATTGAAGTATCAAACTTTAAAGATTTACCAAGAGTTCCAACAAATAGAATCCGTGGAGGAATGTGTTTAGTTGTTGGAGAATGTCTAATTCAAAAAGCTCCAAAAGTAAATAAAAGAGTAGAAGAATGGGGAGTTGAAATGGGACTTGGACATTGGACTTTTTTAGCAGATTTTTTAAAATTACAAAAAGAAATTAAATCAAGAGGAGATGGAAATACACCTAAAAAAGAAGAATCTGAAGATGATAAAAAAGATAAACCAAAGATTCAATCAAACTACAAATTCATTCAAGACATCGTAGCAGGACGGCCAGTTTTTACATTCCCAATGGAAAAAGGTGGATTCAGATTAAGATATGGAAGATGTAGAACATCAGGTTTTGCAAGTAATTCATGTTCAGCACAAACAATGGAAATCCTCCTAGATTTTTTAGCAGTAGGGACACAGTTAAAATTAGAAAGACCCGGAAAAGCAACAGTTGTAACACCATGTGACACAATTGAAGGACCAGTTGTAAAATTAAAATCTGGTGAAATAAAACGTTTAGACACAATCGAAATTGCAAGAAAATATAAAGATGAAATTGATGAAATTGTACATCTAGGAGATTTATTAATAGGATATGGAGAATTTTCAGAAAACAATCACCCACTTGTACCAAGCGGTTACTGTGAAGAAGAATGGGCTCTTGAATTAATCGAAAAATTGAACGAAGCACACAAATAAAAAGTTCAATTAATTATAAATTCTTAATTTCAAAAGAGATTAATATTGAACATAAAAACTAATTTAAGTTAAAGAAAATATTTATATAAGAAAATAATCATAAATACTTATGAATCACAAAGAATTAGCAGTCGTAAACGGACTAAAAGAAATTGGACAAGATATGATAGAGCAAATGAATGATAATAAATATTCATTTAAATTTCAAGTAGAATCAGATAAAGTAGGAGAGGAAAATGTATCTGCAAGTATGTTGTATTTTCTTCATAAGAAAGGTTTAATAAGTACACCAAGAATTGTTTGTAAAATTAAAATTTTAACTTCAGAAAGAGAAAATACTAGAGGAGAAAGTAAAGGAGC
>JABSQY010000023.1 GCA_013215525.1 Nanoarchaeales archaeon
ATAAAAAGTGGATTTTCTAAATGTTTTAAACATATTTCAGTTGTATCTAGGGTAAAATATGATTATCCACTTTTTTTAAATGATTTATTTAAAGATTTTAATTATTTATCTGTATCAAATAATGATGATATTAATATTCCAAATTTTAATTTTATGTCAAATATTGGAGCAAATATAATCCATTTTGTTGATGGTGAATATTTAGAAAATGTTATGTATGGTTCAATTCCATTAGTTTCGGAATCAATTAAATATAAAACAAATGATGAAGTTTATTTTAAATATGATTTAGTTTTAAAGAAAAAAGTGGTTTTGATGGATGGGATTTTTTATGATAAAAATAATCATGCTTTGGGGAAAAATTTACTTACTAAGATTAAAGATTTTGATATTGCGAGTAAGAACACTGGAGATTTTTATACATTGATGAATACAATTTTAAATTCAGTAATTCAATTAGAAGAGAAAATATTATCTGAACTTGGTTAAATTTATATTAAATGTTAAAGTTACAAACATTTATATTAATTATTTTTATTTTATTATTATGATTATTACAAGTTTAAAAGTTTTAAAAGATTATAATTGTTTAAAAAAGAATAAATGTGGTGCTATTGAGATGGATGAGTTAGGAAGATTAATTATTGGATTAGTTTTTTTTATAGTTTTAATTTATATTGTGACAGTAATTATTGGTGGAGATATTAAATCTCAGGAAGAAGATATAGGGGATGTATTTTCTACTTTAGGTTAAAATTATTTTAAGACTTATCTACTGGTTAAAATTTGAAACTTTAGTTTTGTATTTTAAAATTAAATATTAATATTATAATGTTTGATTAATTTTTATTTTTATGAATTATAAATATTTTAAATCAATTTTTCTTTTAAGTTTATTTTTTTTGATTGGGTGTAGCGTTCAGTATGCGCCAAATATTGATTTTAGTTTTGAGAAATCTGATATTACTTTGACTGATGGAACTTATTCGGAATTTAATGATATTTTGATTAAATCACGTGTTGATTGGGATGGTGATGAAACTTTTATTATTAAATTTAAAAATTTAGATAATGTTTATTTTGTTAACTCAGATTTAGAAAAAATTGATTTAATTAATTTTACTTTAAATTCTAAAAAGTTTGAAGATAAAGAAAGTATTAAAGTGTATGGAGAATCTGTGCCTGGTTTGACTGAAGGTAAGTTTGAACTTGATGTTATTCTTGTTTGGAATAATACTTTACAACAAAGTAAGAAGTTAATTGTTGAAATTATAAATTAATTTTTAATTTTTTATTCTATGTATACTCTTTTTTTTCTATCAAAGGGTGGGTTTGCAATTGCTAATAAAGTTAAACCTTTTAAATGTTTATATGGAGTTCCTTTTGGATAAAATATTAAATCTCCTTTTTCAATTTCATATTCTTTATTTTTAATTACACATTTTCCTTTTCCTTCTAATACATAATATGCAACATCACTCTCTGTATCGTAACCTGTTTTAATATCGTCTCCAATTTTTCTTATCTTTGCAATATTAAATACTTCACAATCAAATATTTTTGTTGTTTTTGTATCTCCATGGTCATTTTCAATTAATGAATTACCTTTTATTATTTGAACTTTTTTTTCCATTGTTATTATGTCTATTCAGACTTACGAATCTTAGCAACATAAAATCCATTAGTATCATTATCTTGTGGCCAAATTCTTATTGTTTTTTCAGTTATTTCTTTGGAGATTTCTCTTTTGTAGAAATGTGTTAGTTTGTTTGTAAGGATTAATCCTGGCAGTGTTGCTTGTTCTAGAACAGCTGTAGGATTTGCATCTAAAAATCTTTGTACACATAATTCATTTTCTTCTGGATCCATTGAACAAGTTGAATAAGTTATAATTCCTCCTTTCTTTAATAGTTCAAATCCTCTTTGTAGGATTGAGATTTGTAGGTCTTGCATTCCATGTAGTTTTTTAGGATTATATGTTTTAATTGTTTTAGGGGATTTTCTAATTACTCCACTTCCAGAACATGGCGCATCACAACAAATTCTATCATAAACTTCTTCTCCTTTAATTCTACTTGCGTCTTGGTTTGTAATTACAATATTTGTATAACCTGCTCTTTCTAGATTAATTTTTAATGGCCCTAATCTTTTAAAGTCTAATTCGTTTGCAACTAAAATTCCTTCTCCTTTCATTAAGTCTGCAATTTGTGTTGTTTTACTTCCTGGACTTGAACACATGTCTAATACTTTAAAGTTTTTATCAATTTTACTAGGGATTTCTAATAATTCTGGTGGTGACATTGATGTTGCTTCTTGAACGTATATTCTTCCCATAAAATGTTCGTACAAATTTCCTAAATCTGAACGTGCTTCTTTGTTGTATTCTGTAAAGTATGCATTATTACACCATGGAACTTCGCTTAGAGTTATTCCTTTTGCTTCAATATCTTTTACTAGTTGTTTAGGGTCTTGTACTCTTTGGCTGTTGATTCTGAAGGATTTTCTTTGTGGAGTTAGAATACATGCTTCAAATGTGTTGTATGTTTCTTCATTTTGGTTAAACATTTCCATAAATCTTTCTTTAAAGATTGGTTTAATTTGCTCTTTTAATGGAATTCCTAAATCGTTTCCTCTTGCTTTTCTTTGTTGTTTTTGTTTATGTCCCATTTTAATATTTGTATCTAAATTTAATTATGTTATTATATGTTTATATACTTTTTAACACTTTTCTTATCTAGTTATAATTAGTATTATTTGTTTTATAAAACTCGCGATTTATAATGTTATACTTTTTCACCTTTATTTTATAGAAAAGTTTATTAATCTGTTACTATTATCAAGTTTATGGTTGATTATAGATTTTTTTATTTTGATAATAAACTTGATGGTGTACAATTACTTTCTGTTTCATATTTGAGAATTCCTTTAAAAGGAAAATCTATAGGAAATATAAGTTTTATTAGTTCAAAACCGGATTTAAGTAAAAATCGAGATTCTGATTCGTTAGTTTGTTTAAATTATTCTTTTATACAATATAAATCTAATAAGTCACATATAACTAATTCTCACATTTATGGGACTTGGGAAAAATTATCACCAATTTATTCTGGTGAGGTTTTATCAAAATTTAAAGAAGATTATAATAAATATTCACTGGTTATGAATTTATATCTTGATCCTTTTACTTTTAATTCTTCACAAAATTTATTTTCTAGAAAACAAAACAAAATGATTACACAAATAGATTCAAATTTAGGACTTATTTCAAAAATATGTAGTTTAAATTCAAAGAGTTGTATTTTAGAGGGTACAAATAAATATAATAAAATTATCTCTAGACATTTAGTTGAAAGGTTAAATAGTTTCTATGGGACAAGTATAGTACTTAAACCAAAGATGAAATTTATTTCTTTTAAATCTAGTACTTTTTCAAGAGACATTAGAAATAATATTTTACCAATTAAATAAATATTACCCAAATTAATTAGACAAACTAATAAGTAATTATATAAATATTTAATTATTATTTTATTTATGAGAAAATTTGTTGTGTATTCTGAAAATGCAAGTACGTCACCAAAAATAGGAGATTTAAAGGCTGCTGGGAGAATTGATATTTTACTACATTCTATCATTTCAGCTATGTTTGCATCACATACGTATAGAGAAGATGTTGAATTACATTTAATTTTGATGGGTCCACCACATGCGCCAAGACACATAAGAATTGTTGCACATAAAGATAATACTATTTCTAAAAAAAATCTTAAGCGATTAATTGAAATTTGTTTGAAAAAGTTTAAGAAAGGTTTAACTCTTGAAGTTCATCCTGGTGTTTTTGTTGATGATAAAACTTTGGAGATTTTAGTTGATGAGTTTAAGAAAGATGGAGAAAATATTTACATGCTTGATTTTGCTGGTACACATATTAAAAATATTGATGGTGCTAAAGTTCAAAATGGTGTTTTTATTTTAGGGGACCATGATGGTTTTGATAAAAAAAAAAGAAAGTTTTTGAAAAAATCTGTAAATCGTATGTCACTTGGGTCACAAATGTATTTTACTTCACAAGCTATTATGATTATTAATTATGAGATTGATAGTTATGAATATCTGTTGGGGTAGTTATTTTATTCCATATTTATTTATCTTATTTCACTTGTTTTTACTTTTAAGTTGTTAATTTAGAAAGGTTTATATAATATTTACTCTTTATTTTATTTATATTAAATATAGCTGGTGTTGTATTGTTTATTTATATTTTAAAAATGAGTTTAGTTGAAAAGTTAGGCCTTAGTGGAATATTTGATTTAAGTGAAGATACTAAATTTTTTTTAAGACCTTATGTTGGGTATAGAGACGATACTAAAGAGGAGTCTAAAAAAAGATTCCTTCATTCTAACAGAATTACTTTTTATGGACTTGTTTTACATACTGTTGGACTTACATGTTTATTTAGTCCAGTTACTGCTCCAGTTGGAGTTAGTTTAATTACTGGTGGTGTTTTATGTGATGTTCTTGATGGTTATGTTGCAAGGCAGTTTGATTTATGTAGTGAGGAGGGTGCAAGATTGGATCCTTTATTTGATAAAGCAAAAAATACTGGATTTATTTCGATAGTAGGTATTTTAGAAAGTACTCATAACCCTTCTTTTGTTGAAGGAGTTTCAGAAGTTATAACTAATCCTTATTTTGTTGTTGGTGCAGGAGTAAGTTTAGTTTTAAGTTATTTTTTAACAAGGCAAAGAGGAGATGTTTTACCGCAAATTGAAGAGAGTGTTGAAGTTGTTAAAATTCCAGCTTCATATACTTTAGATGATTTAGAAAATAAAATTTCAAATGATTGTGAAGTTAAACAAGTTGAGAACAAATTTCAAGCAAAAGATTTTGGAAAAATAAAAACTTTTATCGAGTCTACAACTCATGTGACATACGCTTTTGTAATTACAAATCCAGAATATTTTTCTCAGATGCCAGTTGATGTTGTGACTGGAGTAGGTATTGCTCTTGGAGTTTCTGTAGTTTCAGGCACGATTGGTTATATTGATAAATTAAGTAACTCAAATTGGGGTGTTTTTCCAAATAATAATAATAATAATAATATATAATTTATTTTATATATTTTTTAACTATTATTTATGTAGTGAAGAGATATATATTTAAAGAAAGTTTGTTAAATATTTTGTATGGTTGAAAAAATTAAAAAGTCAATAAAAACTTCTGCTAAAAAAGTAGTTAAAACTAGTAAAAAAGTTTCTAACAAAAATGTAAATACTTCTACTGATTATTTAGACTTTAAAGATACTTCACAGATTACTGTTGATGAAAAACTTGTTAGTAAAGTGATTGGTCAAGATGAGGCTCTTGAGATTATTAAAAAATCTGCAGCTCAAAGACGACACGTTTTATTATTAGGTGAACCTGGGACTGGAAAGTCTATGCTTGGAAAGGCGCTTGCTGAACTTTTATCTCTTGATAATGCTGTTGATATGCTTGCATACCAAAATCAAAAGGATGAAAATAATCCAACTATTAAAGTTACAAAAGCTGGTGATGGACAAAAAATTGTTGATGCGTCAAAATCTCTTAATTTAAAAAGTATGGGGAAAGGTCAAGGGACTGCAACTATTATTTTTATTTTAATTGGTCTTGCTGTTTCATATTATCATTATTGGAAATGGTCAACTGGATTAATTCCTGATGTTGTGTATGCTGCATGGATTGTTGCTGATGTAATTATTATTGGGTTTTTGATTTTTGTTCTTGTACTTTCTGCTAGTATGTCTAAAAAGATGGGTGGTATGGGAGGAAATGATACTTCAACTCCTAAATTATTTGTTGATAATTCAAAGAAAAAATTTATTTTTGAAGATGCAAGTGGTGCTCATGAGGGTGCTTTGCTTGGGGATGTTTTACACGATCCTTTTCAAAGTGGTGGTCTTGGAACTCCTGCTCATCAAAGAGTTGTTAGTGGTATGATTCATAAGGCGCATGGTGGTGTTTTATTTATTGATGAAATTGCAACATTAAAACCTGAGATGCAACAAGAGTTATTAACTGCTATGCAAGAAAAAGAAATGCCAATTACTGGGCGTTCTGAGCGATCGGCTGGTGCGATGGTTCGTACAAGTCCTGTTCCTACAGATTTTATTTTAATTGCTGCTGGAAATTTGGAGACTTTAAAACATATGCATCCTGCATTACGTTCTAGAATTCGAGGTTATGGTTATGAAATTTATATGAATGAAGTTATGGATGATAATTTAGAGAATAGAAAGAATTTAATTAAATTTATTGCGCAAGAAGTTGTTGGTGATAAGAAGATTCCTCACTTTCTGCCGCAGGCTTGTGAATTAATAATTCTTGAGGCTAAAAAGAGAGCTGATAAGGGTGGGAAGTTAACTACTAGATTTAGAGAGTTAGGTGGAATTATTCGTGCGGCTGGAGATATTGCTGTAGAGAATAAACATAAACTTACAACTGCTCAAGATGTTAGAGATGCATTAACTAAGGTTTTATCTATAGAGGGTCAAATGATTAAAAAGTATGTTGATGTGAAAAAGAAGTATTCTATTATTAATAATACAGGTTCTGTTGTTGGGAAAATTAATGCGCTTGCAGTTGTTGGTGCTAGTCCTCCTTATGCTGGTATGGTTATGCCTATTGAGAGTTCAGTTGTTAAAGGAGCTAGGGGAGTTACTTTTACAGCGACAGGAAAATTAGGGGAGATTGCAAAGGAGAGTGTGACTAATGTGTCCGCTGTTATTCAAAAAGTGTTTGGAGAAGATTTAACTAAAAACCATAGTATTTTTATTCAGTTTATTCAAACTCATTCAGGTGTTGAAGGAGATTCAGCATCTATTGCGATTGCAACTAGTATTGTGTCTGCTTTAAAGGAGATTCCAATTAAGCAGAATGTTGCTTTAACGGGGAGTTTATCAATTTTAGGTGAAGTTTTACCTATTGGTGGAGTTTCTGCAAAGATTGAGGGTGCTGTGACTGCTGGTATGACTACAGCAATTATTCCTTATGCGAATTTAGATGATTTAGTTATTTCAGATGAAACACGTAATAAGATTAAGATTATTCCAGTTAAATCTTTCGCGCAAGTTTTAATTGAGATTTTAGATTGGAAGAAAAAAGATGCAAAGGTTAAGGCAAAAATTCAAAAATTAATTAAATAATACTTCGTTATTTTCACCTAGACGAAATATTGTGGAACCTCGCAGATGTATACTCTAGCGAGAACCACAAAATATGTCGACTAGATAAAAATCACTTGATTATTTAAATAATTTTTACAAAATAATTTTTTATTTTATTAGTATACAAATTCCAATTATTATTTATTAAATATTTCTTAATTCTCTATTATTTGAAATATATCCCTTACTAATTAAATGATTTTTTATATCTTCACTTCCAAATCCAATTTTACTTGCAACTTCATTAGCGTGACTTTCAGTACAAATTCCTGGAATTAATTTATGTGTTGGTTTATTATTTTTATATTCAATTTGATAAAAAGACCCTGAATTTTGTTTTTCAAAAATTTCAGCTAATTCATTATGGTGACTTACATATATTAAATTTGAACCTATGTGTGTAAAACCTGAAAGTTGGTCTGTAGATATTTCAGTTTTATCTTTAAATGATGTTCCATCAATTAAATCATCTATGATTATTAAAGTTTGTGGAGAACTATTATAAAAAATATTTTTAGTTTTTTTAATTTGAGTTCCAAATCCTCCTTCTTTATCTGTTTGTGTATCGTTTGTTCCAACTTGATAACAAATCTTATCAGCTATTGAAATAGTTGCTGAACTTGTAGGGATATATCCTCCTGCTTGAGCTAAAATTTGAGCTTGAGCTATTGCTTTTGCAAGAGAGGTTTTCCCCCCACTATTTGGGCCTGTATAAAAAGTAATTCCTGACAAATTTACATCATTTGGAATATAATTTGAAATATTTTGTTCTGTTTTTTCTATTAAATTTATTATTTTTTTTGAAGTAAATTGATGTTTTTTTGAATCTATCATAGTTGGAAGACAAACTGGAATGTTTTTAGAAATTAAATCTGTTCTCATTTGTTCATATGATAATAATTCATCTAATTTTCCAATTGATTTTATTCCTTTTTTAAAGTCTAAATCATTTTCATATCTTTTTTTAATTTTATCTTGAAATAGTGAATCAACAGTTGAAATAATTCCAATTCCTCCAGTTACAACTAATGTAAGTAAAGCTATTGCGAAGAAAGGTGAATCTTGAGATCTTATTGTTTCATTTGAAAGAATGGAATAAATTCCAGCTCCAATTCCTAAAAATCCTGTTGGCATAGGAATTGGTAAGAATGGGATTGGTACGTCTAATTTTAGTTCTTTATATGAATAAACACTATCTCTTCCCCATTGTTTAAATTTAATTCCTTTTGAAAATTTACCAATGTCTGATTTTTCTAAATTATTTATATCTTTAATTATTTTTTTCAAATAATTACTTTTAATATTTTTAGAAGTAGTAATATTTTTATTTGATTCACAAATTAATTTTTCTAAACTTTTTAAATTACTTCTTCCAGTATATCTTAAAAATGAATCAACACCATTTCTTAATCCTGTAATCTCTCCGTTTGGGTCTTTATTTTCAAGTTCAATAGTTTCTTTAACAAAATTTAGATATTTTGATAGATTTTCTTTTAGAGTTTCATTATTACTAATTTCTCTTAATGCGTCTTGCTTTGCTTGAATCTCATCTAAATTAGTTGATGGATTTAAGATTGAATCTAGTAAAAATTCATTTCCCCAACTTGTTTTTGTATTATCTATTAAGTCTATTAATTTTCTAAGTTCTATTGGATGTGCTTGCGTATCAATTTTTGTTTCAATGTTTTCATTTTCATCTTCATCAGAAGTCTTTGATACAATTTCTTTGTATAATAAATGTTTTTCATCAATTACTAAATTACTCGATGAAAATTCTAATAATTCATTATAAAAATTTGTTTTTTCAATTTTTGGATTTGGTTTCATTGTAATTATAGTAATATAATTTGATATATAATTCGATGTTGTCGAAATTCATCAACTTTATAAATACGAATATACATATTATATTTAAATGGAAGATTTTAAAGAATTAAAGGAATTAAATTTAGATGAAAATGAGATTAAAATTTATGTGTCAGCTTTAAAACTTGGAAAGTCTAAATGTGAACAGATTGCAAAGTTGTCTGGTGTTATTAGAACTACAACTTATAGTATTTTACAAAAATTAAAACTAAAAGGAATAATTTCTAATATTTTAATTGATAATATTAATTTTTTTGAAGCAATTAATCCAGATGATTTACTTGAAAAATTAGAGGAGAAAAAACAGAAAATAAAATCTATTTTACCACAATTAAAAAAACTTCAATTAAATGAAAAAAAAAGTTATGGTATTACTTTTTTTGAAGGGCGTGAAGGTGTTAAAAGTGTTATGAATGATATTATTTCAAAACCAAATTCAAAGATAAAAACTGTTGGTAGTGTTTATAATTTTAGTGATAATTTGGAATTTTTTTCTAAAGAATATTTTAGAAAAAAGAAAGAAAGAAATATTGTTGCAGAATCTGTATCTTTTGATAGAATTCAAGATAGAGGTTTAAAAGAATTTGATAAAAAGTATTTACGTGACGTTAGATTTATGGATAAAGAATTTGTAAAGTCTGGATGTTTTATTTATGAAAATAAAGTTGCATTTTTAACTTATGAAGATGATAATCAGAAAGGGTTTATTATTGAAGATGAACAAATTAGTAAATTAGTTGAATATATGTTTGATGCTTTGTTTAAAGAATCTAAAAAATAATTTTTATTTTTATGGCTATTTGTTTCTTATTTTTTTACTTAACTTTATATAACTTAAAATTTATAATTTTATTATGGCTGATGAATTAATAAAAATTTATGATGAAAATAATACTTATTCTGGAAAAAACTTAATGAAATCTGTTGCACATAAAGAAGGATTGTGGCACAGAACGGTTCACATTTGTATTTATAATTCAAAAGGACAAATACTTTTACAAAAACGCGCAGCACGTAAAGAGTTATTGCCTGATATGTGGGATATTTCTGTCGCAGGACATATAAACTCTAAACAAACTGAACTTGATGCTGCGATTTGCGAAATTTCAGAAGAAATTGGAATTGATGTTAAAGAATCTGATTTGGATTTTTTTAAAATTTATAAATTTGCAGGAACTTATAGAAATATTATTAATAATGAATTTTTTTATTTTTATTTTCTTAAATTAGATCTTGATACGAATTCATTAGTTTTACAAGAAAGTGAAGTTGCTGATGCTCAGTGGTTTGAACCTAGTAGAGTTTTAGATAATTCTATTGATAATTTAGTTCAGCAGATTTATTGGTTGGAAATTATTAATAAAATAAAATCTTTACAATAAAAATATAAATTATATATTAATTTCGAATTTCAGTATTTTCTAATTCATGTTTTATTTTAGAAATTTCTGAATGAACTGTATAACCAATTTTGTATTTATTAATAAGTATAATTAATAAACTGTCAAGTGAAACTATTCTACTATGTACTCCTGGATTTGTATAACTCCCTAAGTTATCAATTTCAGTTTGAAGTTCTGAAATTTGAATTAACATATTACTTATGTCATCCTTTTCTTCATCATTAAAATTAGTAAAACATTCAAATTCATGTTTAACTTTTTTTAAAATTTTATTATCTAATTTTATTAAATTTTTCACACAAAAATTATTAATAATTCTTGGTTTTATATCTTCAACTCCATTTTTAGTGTTTGCCTTTACTCTTGCAACTCCTAAATATCATGTAAGAAGTGTAACAACTACTACTTTTCCTAAATTTGTTATATTATAATAATATTTAAATAATTCTCTTTATAATTGTTTTTTGTGCGGAATAAATTCACACTTTCAAATTAAATAAATTATGATTTGATTTTCACACTTTAGTTTTACTTTTATTTATTACACAATACTTTTTTATATTTTTAATTTTTATTATATTTATATTTAAATGTGAAAACAATGTTTTCAAATTTACACGCAGATTAACATAGGGTTAATGGTGCACCATTTTCACATTTAAATATATATAAAAATGGCATACGTATTTATGGTTAGATATAAATTAAAAGATGAAGTTAATAAGGATGATTTTAAAAAATCAGTTAAAAAAGTAGTTACTAATTTTTATGATAAACAAGAAGGATTTATTTCATTAAATTTAGGTTATAATGAAAAAGAAAATATATTTTCAGAAGTTCATACTTGGAAAGAGAAGTCTTTTACTGAAACCGCACATCCAAAATTTATGGGGGATAAAAATTGTTTAGCTGTGTTTGGAATGTGCGAGATGGAAAGTATGTCTATGACAGATTTAACTTTATTAGATTAAGAGTATCATTATTATTATTTACTTATCTAATTTAATAGTTATTTTAATTTCACACTACGCAAGAAATACTATAATTATTTTGAAAATAATTTTCAAAAATTAATAATATTTGCCGTATAATGTTTAATATGGGAATTTAATTAAACATTATATTTATGAACTCATTTTACTTTTTTTTAAGTTGAGTGGATAAAAAGAAAAAAGTGTATTTTGGGTTTTTATGTTTTGTAATTTATTTAACAGTAAGTTCAATGAATACTTATAATCCTAGATTATTTTTATTTTCATTATTTTTATGTCACGTTTGTTTAAAAACATTCGACAAATTATTTTAATTAATTATTTAATAATTTTAAAATTCTTCATTTAATACTTTATCAATTACTGCTGTATCAACTTTTGCAGTTGTTAAACTTGTTCTGATTTGTTCTTTGTTATACTTCTCTTTATACTTGTGAACGTATTCTTTAGTTTTGTTGTATGTTTCTTGATTGATTGGTGTGCTTGTTGAATTTTGATAATTAGTCATATCAATTTCTTTTCTTTTCTTTGGCATAAATATGAATCCTGCAATTAATAATACAAAAACTATACTTCCAATTATTAAACTTGGACTAAATAAAGATGTATTTGATTTTTCTAAATCTAATGTAGTTAGAGTTGTATCTATTTCTTTTGGAACTTCACTTTCTACATTTTTATTTTCATCTTCATTTTTTACAATTGTAGATTTTTCTATGATTTCAACTATTGAATATTTTCCAAATGTTTCTAATTCAAATGTTAATGATGTTTTAGTTTGCTCAATTATTTTTAAATTTATTATTTCCCATTCTTTTGTATTTTCATTTTCTTTATAAATTTCAAATATTTTATTTTTTAAATTAATATTCATTTGAATACTCATTGATGAAAATTCTTTTGTTTCATCTTTAGATATTAGTTCAAAAGTTTTTAATGAATTGTTTAATTTAGAATCTAAGTTTTCATTATATGTGATTTGTGATTCATCAGTATATGTTGAGTCTTTAATGTCAAGCACAACTTTGTTATTTTGATATAAAAATGTGTTGTCTGTTTTTGTATCTTTATTATCGTTGTTATTTTTAGTTTGTATTTCAGTTTGTGCTGTGTCTTCTGTTGTATCTGTTGATGTGTCCTTGTTGTTTTCTGAAAATTTACATTCAAATATTGTAACAGTTTCTTCAAAGTCATTGTATTTATCTTCTTGTTTTGATTCATATCTTATTAAGTAATCATTAACTACTGGAAAATTTATTTCAAATGATCTTTGATTTTTTAGTTCAATTTCTTGTAATATAGTCATTCCTTTTATTGGTCCGTTATGAATGAAAACAGTTCCAGTAAAATCTTCCCATTCTTCACATCTATCATCTTTTGGATTTTCATCTTCTTCACACAAGTCATCTTTAATATCATCTTTGTCGTCAAATTGTGTTTGGTTATATAATAGGAACTCAACAGGATAGTTAGGACAAAATCCTTCGTAATCTATAATAATGTTTGTTGCATTCTCGCTGCCTGCAAAAATAGAGATTTGAATAAAGAAAAAAATAGATAGAATTATACTAAAATTCATTAATAATTTTTTTAACATACTATTTTTTTGATTCTTTATTATATAATGTTTAATTTTTATTTTTTTTTAGGACAAAGATTTATAAAGGTATTTTTTACTTTTTTATTATGGAAAACTCTGATGTTTTAAATTCTGAATCTAGTGATTTGGCGCAAGTTGAAAGTGCTAGCTCTGATGCTGGTTCTGACACTGGTTCAATTTTGAATGATATTAATTTAAAACCTGAGGAGAGAATTTATGTTATTGCAACTGATAAAGATTCACTTGATTGGAAAGGATTTTTATATCAATTAATTCATGATGAAGGTTTAGATCCTTGGGATATTGATTTAGCAATTTTAACTAGGCGTTATTTATCTGCTGTAAAGCAAATGAGAGATGTTGATTTTGATATTACTGGAAAATTTTTAACTATTGCAGTATTTTTATTAAAAACAAAAGCTGAACATTTAGTTGATAAAGATTTACGTGGGATTGACGACCAGATTGCGGCTGTTCAAGTGAATGAAGAGTTTATGATGGATAATTGGGAAACACTTGAAGAACTTGATTCTCATTTAGAAGATTTAGAACGAAAAAGACGTCGTGAAAATTATGAAATTAAAGTTCGTAATCCAATTGCTCGTAAGAGAAAAGTTAATATTTTTGATTTGATTAATTTACTTGAAAAAACTTTTAAACAAAGTAATAAACGTAAGGCTAATTTTTTACAACGTAATGAGTTAGATGATGAGTTTGGTTATGATGGTCCAATTTTTGAAGAGAGTCCGATGGATTTAGCAACTATTATTGATAATTTACATAATACTATTTTATCTGAGTTACAAGCGAGTAATTCACATATTCATTTTTCTAAATTTATGAATCAAGAACAGTCAAGTTTAGAGATTTTAGAAACTTTTATGCCGTTGTTGTATCTACATAATCAAGACAAAGTTTATTTAAAGCAAAAAAACCATTTTGATGATATAGAGATACATCATTGTGATAATGTTGAACTACCTTATGATGTTGAGGAGTTCTTAATTGATCATGATGAAGTTAAAAAAAGAGGTAAAAAAACTAAAAAATAAAAAATGGCTGTTGAAGAATTAACTATACACATCGTACTACCTATAGTAGTAGGATTTATTATTGGGATTGTTGAAGCGTACTTTGTGTACGAAGATGAGAATATGACATCAGGTCAACAATTTATTGGTGATATGTGGCATGGGTTATTGTTTTCAGTGTTTGGAGTTTTAGCTGCAACTAATGTGCCTTGGCTTTTAACTATGGGAGTTTTTGATTCTTTAGGTTTTGTTAAAGATTTATTAATGATTGATGTTAATGGTAATTCTTTAATTGTATCAATTTTTATTACTTTGTTTATGATGGTTAAGATGGTAACTTCACATGCAATTAAGGGTGTGTCTGGTGCTGGGTTTTCAGAGAAATGGTGGCATAAAATTTTAATTTCAAGTTTAATTGGATTTTCATCATATTATATGACTGCAGTGTATGCGATGCCATTTGTTCAAGGGATTGCAGCAGCAGTTCCATTTTTACCATTTTAATTTTTAATAATTTAAAATTCTATTTTTTAATAATTTGATTTTTACTTATACAAGTTACAAGTTATTATTATAATAACACTTAAACTTAGTTCTTTATGAATAAAAAAATTTTTATTGCTAGTGACCATGCAGGTTTTCTAGCTAAACAAGACATTAAAGAAATTCTACTTGAATTAGGTTATGAATTTGAGGACTTAGGACCTTTTAATGAAGATTCAGTAGATTTCCCAATTTATGCGAAAAAAGTTGCTCAAAAGGTCCAAGATAATTTTAATTTAAGTTTTGGAATTTTAATTTGTGGTAGTGGGAATGGGATGGCAATTGCTGCTAATAAATTTCGTGGTATTCGTGCAAATTTAGGATATGATGAATATTCTGCAAAATTTTCAAGACTTGATAATGATGCTAATATTTTAACTTTGCGTGCACGTGAATTTGATCATTCAAATTATAGAAAAATTATTGAAACTTTTTTAACTACTGAATTTTCTGGTTTAGCTAGACATCAAAGAAGAATTGAACAAGTTACACAAATGATGGAGGAAAATTAAATATGCGCCACTTAATAATTACTGCACATCCGTCAAGTAAAGGATTTACACATAAAATCGCGAAAACTTTTTTACATGAGTCTCATGAAAATAATGCTGAAGCTGAGATTTTAGATTTATATAATCCTAGATATAGTTTAGACTTTTTAAAATTTGAAAATATTAAAAATATTAAGTATGATAAAATAGTTGATGAAATTCAAGATAAAATTAGGTTAGCAGATAATATTGTGTTTGTGTATCCTATGTGGTGGTATAGTTTTCCTGGTATTTTTAAAAATTTTATTGATAAAGTTTTTACAAATGGATTTGCGTTTAAAAATGTTAAAGGGAATCCAATTCCAGTTGGATTATTAAAGGGTAAAACTTGTCAAGTATTTACTACATGTGATGGTCCTTGGATTTATTACGCTTTTGTGGGAAGACCTGGAAAAAATATAATTAAATTACTATGTTCGTTTTGTGGAATCAAATTAAAAAGTTATGATATTTTATATTCAAAATCTAATCGGACTGAAAATAAATTAAATTCATTTTTGAAAATGGTTGAGAGGAAAGTTTAAATACTTTAAATTACAAAATAAATTATGGCACAAAAAATTACAGTTAGATTTATGTTACAGGTTGCTGGAAAACCAGTTGAAAATGTACAAAAAGCTTTAGAACTTGTATTACAAAAAATTAAAGATAGTAAAGATTACAAATATGTTGAAGGAGAAATTATTGAACCAGAATTAGATGAAGAGTCTACAATGTACTCAGGTTTAATTGAGTGTACTTTAAAATTTGAACAAATTGAAAAATTAATGGGATTTATTGTAGATTATACTCCAAATTCTGTAGAAATTGAAGATCCACAAACTTTATCATTTGATATTTCTGAATTTAATGGTGTTTTGAATGATATGAGTGCAAAGTTTCTAGGAATGGCGCAACAATTAAGACAAGCTAATGCTAGTCTACATTATTTACATAATGAAAATTTAAAATTAAAAGGAAAATCTAACTAGATTTTTTAATTTTGATTCTTATTTCTTAAAAAATTATTTATTTTTGGTGAATTATATTATTTTTGTGTATTTTCAGAATTATTTTTTGTAATATTTTTTTGTTATTTTTTTAAGATAAAAATTATTTTTTATTTTTTCATGTGATTTTGGTTGATTATTTGTATTTTTATTTTATTGGAAAATAGTATAGTTATATTGTTTTTATTATTGTACTTTAGAATTATTTTTGTTTAAATTTAAAAAGTAATTTCCATATTTTTGGAAATTACTTTAAAAAAATGATGTAATTATTAATCTTCATTAATTTGAGTTTGTTTTAGTCATATCTCTCCAAGCAATTTCAAATAATTGTTGTAATGCTTGTGAAAAAAATGGTGTGTTTACCCATACTCCAATGTCGTATGCAGGGTAGATGTCTTTATCATGTAAAGTCATGAATAAAACTTCTTCACCATCGATAATGCAAAATCTAGCTTCAATTTCATCTGTAAATCGAACTTCTGCTAAATCTCCTAATCTTTCAGCTAATCCTGTAGTCTTTTCAGTCTTTGGACAAGCGATTTTAATTGAGACTCCTCTTTCTTGTAAGTCTTCAAATACTCCTCTTAACGCTTCAACTTTTCTTAAGAAACCTGTTGAAGTTGTCATAATAATTACTTCGTTCTCAGCACCTTTAACCATTGCTTCTAGGTGGTTGTACAAATTGTATCTACCTTTTAAGGCTCCACTTAAATCTGATGGTTCAACTAATTGAATTCCTTGTTCGTGTAATTGTTCTAAATCCTTTAGAACATCAGAGTCTCTTAAAGTCTCAAGCTTATCTAGTCTCTCCTCAGACTTTTCAGCGATTCTCTTTTTAACTCTGTCAATTACATCTGCAGGGGAAATTGCAATATATTTGATAGGTTTACCAAGTTTTACCATTACGAATCCTTTCTTTTCTAAGGATTCTAAAACGTCATATGTTCTGGATCTTGGAACTACTGCTAAATCAGATAGTTCACCGGCTGTTGCAACCTTTCTAGATAACAAAGCTGTCCAGATTTTTACTTCGTATAGGTTAAGACTGAAGTACTGTCTTAACATGTTTAAAAACTCTTCTTTTACAATCATTTTTTTATTTATAATAGTAACAATAATTTATTTTTTATAAATGTTACTTAGTTTTTTGACTCGCTAATTACACAACTTTGTTGCTATGTAATCAAAATACACCAATTAACTACTTAATTGATACTAAAATCTAAACATCTACCTTTATAATACTTTGCTTTATTATCATTAAGTAAGGGTGAATTTTAATATATTTTGGTTAATTTCCTATATTTTAGCATAAAATGTGTTATTTTAGGTTTTTTTAATTAGTTATGATTTGAATTGTTAATTCTTTAATCTCCTTTTTATTCTCAGTTTGATATAATATAGGGTATCTCATCTCACTACATTTTAGTGTGCTTGTTGTTGAACATTTTTTTGCTTTAGAATTAAATTCTGATTCATCTGTGTATAATGATTCTCCATTTAGTCTTAATCTTACTAATATGTCATTATTTTGACCATAACAATTAGTTAGATTTTTCAGATTGTACCTTTTTTCATCAATTGTTGCATAATCATTTGAAAAACAGTTCCCTTCTATGATTTTTTTTATTGCTAGTTGAGAATTTATTTTTCTCTCATCAATTGAGATATCTAAGTTTAGAATCATAACCCATGAAATTAGAAAGATTGATACTGTAAACAATATAATTATCACTTGTATTGTTGGAAGTTGGGCTTTTTTTGAAAACATTTAATTTATTTTATAATTTTGCTTTTATATAGATTTATTTTTATTGTATGGTTAGTAATTATGAAAATTAGTTCTATATTTGTTTTATTGCCCATTTATTGTACTTATATTATGTTATTTTTGTTTTTTTATTTATTTGTATGATGTTGTTGATTTGGAAACATTTAAAAAGCAAGTTGGATTTAATTTACTTAGGATTTATTAGATTATTATAAAACAATCTGAGAGGTTTAAAAATTTAAAAATGAAACGAAGTTCAAGAAGATGGAAAAAGAAAGGTCAAATGAGATGGAAGTGGCAAAAGAAAATCATGAGAGCTAGAAAGAGAAAGTTAAGAAATAACAGATAATTTTTAATTATCATGATTTCAAATTCTTTATGTGATAGGATTTTATCCAAAATCACATTTTTACAAAAACAAAAAATTAATTCTACAAGTTCAAATTATTGGAACATTACAAATTCTCAAGGAATATTTTTATCTGATTTAGTTGATTTTAAAAAACCAAAGTCTATTTTAGAGATTGGAACATCAAATGGTTTTTCAGGCTTATGGCTTAATTTAAATTTAGATGTTAGTTCTAAGTTTACTACAATTGAAATTGATAAGACTCGTTATGAGTTAGCAAAGGCTAATTTTGAGTCTGTAGGTTTATCTAATTTTAATTGTGTACATTCTGATGCTTTGAAATATTTATCTTATTGTGAAGATAAATTTGACTTTGTTTTTATTGATGCAGGACATTGTTTGTACCATGACATCTTAGATTTATTAATTTCTAAAAAATTACTTACTGAAAATAGTATACTTATTTTTGATAATGTTTCATCACATTCTCAGTTGGATGAGTTTGTTAAAACTTGTTTTGAAAAGTTTAATTGTGAACTTATTAAAATTGGTGGTGGAATGTTAGTTATTAATTTTTAAATGTATAATACTTATATTTATAATACGTCTTAATATAATTATATTATGGATTTTAAAATTGATAAAATTGAAAGTACTGATTTAGATAATATATATAATTTAGGTTGTGGAGTTACAAAGTTTACTGGTGATGGTGGAAAGAATGTTTTTTGGCCAAAAAATACTTTACAAAGATTATTTAGTTCAGATGATTGTGTTACTTTAAAGTTAGTTTCTGATAATGAGATTGTTGGGTTTTGTTTAGTTATGATTCATCCAGCTTCTAAAAAGGCAGTTATTGAGAACTTTTTTGTTTTAAATGAGTTTAAGTCTTTAAAGAATGATTTTTATCTTGGAATGGAAGAAGAGATTAAAAAAACTGATGCTCAATTTATTGCTCATTTGTTTGATGAAGAAAATAGTAGTTCTTCAATTGGCGTATTTGTTGATAATGGATACATTTCTAAGACTTCAAGAGTTTGGCTACATAAAAATATTTCTTTCTCAAATCCAATGCCTAAAAATAATTAATTTAATTATTTGTTATATTTTACTAATCTATTCATTTTTTAATTTATATTCTTTTAATATATATTAAAAGAACTAAAAATTCTTAAACATTGATTTTTTGAAAGAAAAATATAAAGTCAAGAAATATTTTTTTTCTAAACCGTTCTCAAATCAAAGATTTGACAAAGTTTTAAATAGTTTTAATTTATATTTTATTTATGAAAATATTTATTACTGGTAGTTCTGGTTTTATTGGTTCTGAACTTATTAAAGAATTAAAAAATAGTTATGAAATTGTAACTTATGATATTTCAAAAGGAGATGATATTTTAGATTATGATAAAGTTAACTCTGCAATGGTCGGTTGTGATGTTGTAATTCATTTGGCTGCACATAGAAAACCTTATGATGATAAGGAGTTTAAAGATTATTTTGATACAAATTGTATTGGAACATTTAATGTTGCGCAGGCTGCAGTAAGTAATGGTGTTAAAAAGATAATTTATAGTAGTTCTACTAGTTATTATGGGTGCGAAAATGGGATTCCTTTCCAAGTTCCAATTAATGAAAATAATTTAGTTATGACTCAACATGTGAAGGTTTCTGATTTAAAGTGTCGTGATTGTGATATTTCTTATTCTACTAGTAAAGTAATTTGTGAAGAAATTTTAGCTAATTATGGATTAACTAAAAAATTACAAGTTATTATTTTAAGATTGGGTCCGACTAGAAAAAAAGAGGAATATCGTCCTTTTGGAGATTTAAAGTTACATTTAAAAATTGAAAATGCAATTCAATTGTTTAAGAATTCAATTGAATGTGAAACTGAGTTGTGGTATGAAGCTTTTACTGTTTGTGATGAAATTGAAAATGTTGATATTAGTAAAGCTAAAAAACTATTAAATTATAATCCATTATAATTTAGTGATATTCTACTTTGTCTGCAATTTCTGGCATATCTTCTGGGTTTAGTTTAACTACTAAATATCTTATTGCTAGTTCCTTTTTTATTGAACAATTTACTGCCCCACCCGCAAATTCTAAATATTTTTTAGTTTGTTGATATAGTTTATTTATTTCTTTTTTATTTCCTTGAATTGTAAATATTATACTTGTGTAATTTTCTTTTAACATGTATGCTGGATATAATCCTGATTCAAGTAATTTTCTAATTAATTTTTTATTTGATTTATCATAATTCATTGTTAAATGGAATTCTGTTTCTCTGAACTTTTCATTTCTTTGACTTGATAATGTTCTTCTTTTAATTTTAAATGGAAATTTAATTGAGTTGTCAAACTTTTTTTCTTTTATTTTTATATTAGTTATAATATATTCTGCTTCTAGATATCCTTCAAAATTGTTGTCTTTTTGTATTATTTGTTTTAATTCTATATATCTGTTTGTGTAGTGTCTTACTGGGTTAAATGATTGATAAACTGAGGGTTCATCATTTTTTAAAAAATCGTGTTTGAATAGTTTTTGTTTTATTAATTCTCTTTCAAGTTGTTTTGAGATTACTTTTGCATCAACGTGAATATGGAATTTTATTTTATTTTTCATACTTATTTTAGTTTTTTAAACTATATAATTTAACTCCACCCACTTAGAGGGTTGAAGTAGAA
>JABSQY010000024.1 GCA_013215525.1 Nanoarchaeales archaeon
TTTATCTGGTTTAGTAAATTCAAAATAAGTATTATCATCAGTTAAACTAGGTTTAATATATACATTAATTGGAAAAATATTATTTGGAAAAAAATCATCTTTAAAATAAATATCAGTAAATATAGATTTAAAAATAGCATAATTTTTAGTAATTGTATCTCTTGTATTTTTAAGTTCAATCTTTTCTAAATTTAAACTTAATTCAAAATTAATTTTTTTTTCATTATGTTTCAAAAGTCCAAACATAAAAATTATACAAAAAAATTATTTATAATATTTTGTTTTATATAATATTCAAACTAATTTCTCTAAACTGTTCTTAATAGCTAAACTGACACGTTCTTCAAACTGCACATTTTTTTCTTCTTCATTTTTCGATAAATCTAAAGAAAGTAAATTATCAATAAAAGGTTTTAACACTTGATAGTCAACTTCATCATCAAAAGATTTCATAATAATTTCTTCCTCTAATTTTTTAGAATCAAGTGTAGAATCAACATCAATAGCTACTAAATCCTTTGAAGTTAATTTATATGTATTTTTTAAAACAATATGAACACCATTATCATACAACTTTGAAATAATTTTATTAATCTGAACATCTGAAATTTTCCCATCAACAACACCAGACACCTCAAGTAATAAAATCTTTCCTATTAAATCAATACCAGATAACTTTTCTTCAATCATCAACTTTAAATCAATTGGATTTTTTTCAATAACTTCAATCTTAACATGTTCTTTTTTGTAAGTTGATAAAAATATTCTATCAATTTTAGTATCTCTAGTTTCAAAATCAAAAGTACACAAATTAAAACAAGGTTTCTCTCTTTTTAATTCAGAAAAATTATTTGGAAACAAAGGACCTGGATAAGATAATTTCCCAAAAGAATAACTTCCCTCCATAAAAGTATGAATATGTCCACCAGCATAATAATCAAACCCAGTTGGCAAATAAGATTTTGTAACCTCAGTTTTCACCATCTTCATAAAATCAGGTTTAAAATCATTTAATGTTGTATGAAACATAAAAATATTAAAATCATCTTTAGACAAAATATCTTTTTTTTGTAAATTTGCGTAAATGTTTTTATCAAGACCACACTTTTTTCCTAAAATCCCAGAAATTACAACACGCCCACATCTATGTAAATACAACTCAACAGTTCCATCATCAACAAATTTAGGTTTGGACACATCAACAAACACACAAGCAATCTCAAGAAGTTGCAAAAAGGATTTTCCAGAATTAGAATAATCATGACTTCCACCAATTACAAAAAGTGGAATCCCTGCACTCTTTAACTTCATAAGTTCAACAACAACCTTTGAAACTAACTCAATTGGCGGCATCGCATTATTAAAAATATCACCTGCAAACAAAACAAACTCTGGTTTAATATCAAGTACTTTAGAAATCGCTAACTCAAAAGTTTTAAAATTTAAATCAGTAAGTTTTTTTTCTCTAAATGCACCAAGATGAAGGTCAGCCATATGAACAAACTTAATCTTAGAAGAATTTGAATCATTATTATTAATCATAATAAATTATATAATTAATATATTATAAACATTTACAATATTAAAAATAAATACGCAAAAAAATAAAACTTTTCAAAAAAAATTAAAAGTGAAATCAACTACGGAAGCAGAGTCAGAATTATAAGATGAAGTTATTTTAATTACATCATCATACCCATAAATTTCATTAGTATATCCAATTAAAGTATTAACATAAGTACCATTAACCCAATAAGATATAGAATTATTATTTTCATCAACTGAGATAAAATTAAAATCAAAACAAGATGAACTAGTAAGACTTTCTAAACAAACCTTTTTTTCCTCCCCAGATTTAACTTTAATAGTTTTAGTTTCAGAATATAAATTATTTCTACCATCACAATCACTGAAAAAAATCGGAATTATAAGACCTACTACAGGTGTCAACCCACAAAAACAAGGAATACATTTCATAAATAACCTTTATGATAACTAATATATAAACCTTGTTAAAATAGATTATATTCTTAAAAAATATACATTTAAACTAACAAAATAAAAATAAAATGTTTTAAAAACCTTAAACCTTCAAAAACTAGGAAACATATTCCTTAGTTTTAATTTTAGAAGAATTTGAATTATTATTATCAATTTTAATAAATCATATGTCTTAAACATTTAAAAAAATACAAATGTTAAAAAACATATATAATTCATAGAATAATTCTAAATTTCAAATAGTACACGTATATAGTTATAACGGCCAACAATAATTATAATGGTAACAAACATAATGGATAAATTTTTGGAAACAGAATCTATGAGAATTAGTAATGAAGATGACAAGATCATATCTCTTGAAAATTCGCTTATACAATCATACGGAATTGAAAGAACTAAAGAATTAGTAATAGAAGCAATGCATAGTCAAATGCTTATAAAACCAATTAGATGTATATATAAATTTGAAACCACATGAGAAATAAAACGAACTAAATTTTAAAATAAATCATTTTAAAATTTAACTAAAGTCCAAATCCATAAAGGATTTGAGCTGAATGATCTTTAGTCTTAACCTTATTAATAATATTAATAATTTTAAACTTCTCATCAATTAAAAAAGTAGTACGTACAGTCCCCATATACTCTTTCCCCATAAATTTCTTTAACTGCCAAACACCATACAAATTATTAACTTTTAAATCTTCATCTGAGACAAGTGTAAAAGGTAACTCTTTCTTTTCAGTAAATCTCTTATGTAATTTAATTGGATCTTTAGAAACACCAATCACAACAATACTTTTTGAAGTTAATTCTTTATAATTATCACGCAAATTCTCTGCCTGCCACGTGCAACCTGGTGTCATATCCTTTGGATAAAAATACAAAGCAATTTTTTTTCCTTTAAAATCACTTAAACTCATAACTTTTTCTTCACCATCAACTAAAAAACTTGCCTTAAAATCTAGCGCTTTATCATTTACTTGTATCATAATAATCACACCTTCCTCGTAACTTATAAAGATTCATCACTCAAAAAAACAAATAAACAAAACCTTTATATAACAACTTGACACTATATAGTTATGGAATTAATTTTAGAAACACCTCAACTTTTAAAAAAAAGTATGGACATTATCTCAGATATTGTTTTAGAAGGAACTATCGTATTCAAAAAAGACTACTTAGAATTAGTAGCATTAAACTCAAACAATGTAGTTATGGTAATTTTTAAACTATTATCAACTAACTTTGAGAAATACGAAGTAGAAGAAGATACACAAATCTCACTAAGTTTAGAACACTTAAGTACAGTTTTAAAAACATGTGATGATAAAGGAAAATTAATTTTAGATGTAGACACTACAAGAAATAAATTAAAAATCACTTCCGAAGGAAAAAATAGAAAAGAATTCGAATTATCCTTAATTGATTTTAGAGATGATAACATTCAAAAAGTTCCATCATTAGAATTTCCTGTAAACATTGTATCAAGTTCATCAAACTTTACAACTGCAATTACTGATTTAGGATTTCTAGACGAAGGAATTGGTCTAACAATTGAAGATGGTAAATTTTCAATGGAAGGAAAAAACAACTCAATGGCAGGAAAAATTGACTTTACAACTGATGTAGACGTTCAAGATTCCCAAAGTAAAAACTTTACAGCAAGATACTCAATTGAATATTTAAAGAAATTCATGAAAGCAGACAAAATTGCAAAAACTGTAGAATTAAGTTTTTCCTCAGATTTTCCATTAAAAGTACAATATAAAGTACAAGATCAACTATTACTTGCATTTATTTTAGCTCCAAGAGGAGAAGAATAAATTTTTATTTTTTCAAAATTTGAAATAAACTAATTTTCGTAACAAAAAGAAATCCTAATAAATATACTATATTATAAGATTACTTCTAAATAAGACAAACAACATTTAAAAAGATACTTTATAAATATATAAGTATGCCTCACCAATGTTTGAAATGCGACACAATTTTTGATAACACATCTGATGTTATTATCAAAGGATGTACAGATTGCGGAAATAAATTATTTTTATATGTAAAAACAATTCCAAAAGAATCTATAGCAATAGAAATTAGTAAAGAACAAAAAGATTTAATACTACAAGAAGTAGAAACTGCAATCGGTCTTGAAGAACCAGATATGCCAGTAATATTAAAACTTGAAAATATAAAAATTCTAGCTCCAGGAAAATATGAAATTGACATTAATCAATTAATGAAAAAAGAAAAACCTGTTGTATACAAAGTACAAGATGGAACATATGTAATTGACTTAAACTATTTACAAAATCCAAATGTTATAAAAAGATAAATTAAAAATGGAATCAAAAACTAAACCTAAATATAAAAAACCACAATTATCTAAAAAAGGTATTAATTCTACAAATAATAAAAGTATTAAGGTAGACAATCATAAAGATAATAATATTAACAAAAATAAAATAACTACTAAAACACTAAAAAAAGAAATAAAACCTACAAGTATTAAGCAAACATTACAAAACCAAAAGCGACAAAACCATAAATCTCCAGCTAAAAATAGTTTAAATGAAAAATTAGATTTAATAATTAGAAATCAAGCTAAAATTTTAAAAAATGAAGAATTAATTTTAGGAAAAGAAGATGAAATTGAAGAATTAGAAAAAGAGGAGTTAGCTCAAGATAAAAGAACATCTCAAACAGAAGAAGAAACTTTAGATGAACTTGCAAAAATTGAAGCAAAATTAAATCAATCTATTTCAAAACCATTAAAATTAGTTACAAAAAGAGATTTATTTAAAGGCTTTATAGGTTCGTTTGTAGGAGTTATGGGTCATTTTGCATTCTCAAAAGCAGCAGACATTGCAAATAATTTATCTATGTATCAAACATCATTTTTATATTTTGTTGCAGCAGTAATTGTTATAATAATGTTATATTATACAGGATTTAGAAATATTGAAAAACAAATCATATTAAAATTTATGCCGCTTAGAGCAATCACATTATACTCAGTATCAATCTTTACAATTTTATTTGTAAATCTCATATTTGGAAAAATTGATTTTCCATTAGAGTTTACACAAATTTATAAAATCGTAGGAGCAAACATTATATTAGCAGTAATGGGAGCAGTAACAGCTGACCTATTAGGTAAAGTGGAGAATCATTAAAAATGAGTATATTTAGTATAAAAAAAGAAAGTGGAGAAGTTCAAGCATATAGAATATTAAAAAATTCTATTTCACACATTTTATTAGAAATAACTACTTTAACAAATCAAATTCATAATTCTACTAAAGAAACTCTGATAAGAAAATTTAATAATGAATTAACCAGTTTTTTTCAAAGATTAAGTTCTATTGAAAATATATTCATTGGATATAAAAAAGATAAATTAGTTAAGATACTAGATGATTTCAGTTTAGAGCATCCTATCCGTGCCAGCCACATCCCCATAGAAGGTAAAACTGAGGATAAAATTTCTAAATTAAAAGAAGAATTAATAAATCTTAAAAATCTTTTAAAAAATAATGAAATAAAATAAATAAATTATTTTCCAAAAATTCTAATTTTGTCACAATATAATAGCAAAGATTTATAATGTTTTTTTTCTTAAAAATTACTATGAGTGAAAAAGAAAAATTAATTGAAAATTTAGTAACTAAATCTGGTAAATCCTTAGACGAAATTAAAACATTAGTTTCAGACAAAGTAAACGAATTATCTGGATTAGTATCAGAAGAAGGAGCAATTTACATCGTTGCAAATGATCTTGGTGCAAAATTAGACGCAGAAAGACCAAAAAAAGAAGCCGATTCAGTAAAAATTGAAGATATCACTGAAGCAAAAGTTCCAACATCTTTAACTTGTAAAGTAATTAGAAAGTACGATAAAGTAACATTTCAATCTAAATCAGGTTCAGAAGGTTCCGTTCAATCCGTATTAGTAGGAGATGAATCAGGAATTATTAGAATTGTATTTTGGAATGAAAAAACTGAAGTATTAGATAATATTCAAGATGGAGACATTTTAGCAATTACAAACGCATACACACGTGAAAATACAAACACTGAAAGAATTGAAATTCATTTCGGACAATACTCTGACATTGAAGTAAACCCTGAAAATGTTAAAATTGTATTACCTGAATACACTCCTCAAGAAATCACATTTACTGAAAAGAAAATTACTGAAATGGCAGATGGTGATAAAAATGTTAAAATTACAGGAATTGTAACTGATTACGATATTCCAAGATTTTACGTTGGATGTCCTGAATGTTTTAAGAAAGTTCAACAAGATGATGGTAAACAAATGTGTGGTCAACACGGTGAAGTACAAGCAAATAGAATTCCAATTGTTAATTTAATTATTGATGATAGTACAGGAACAATTCCAGTAGTAGGATTCAGAGATAGAGCTGAACAATTATCAGGAGTATCAACAGAAGAAGTTTTAGGATTTACTGAAGACATTGACAAATATAGGGCTTTCTGTAAAAGAATTGTTGGTGCTAAAGTAGAATTAGGTGGAAATGTTACAACAAACAATATGACTGGTGATATGCAAGTTATGGCAAACCAAATTTTAAACTTAGAATTAAAAACAGTTGAAGAAATTGCAAAAGATGAAGTAAAAGAAGAAGCTGCTAAAGCTGAAGCTACTTCAGACGATGATTTAGATATTGACATCGAAGAAATTGACTTTGATGACGATATGTTATAAATACTCAATATTTATAATTTTTAAAAATTTTCAATTTTTATATTGCTTTAAGTTTATCTTAAAGCGCCTAGTAATCTTTGATTACTAAGGATGTTATAATTCTTTTCAATTTTAATAACACTATAAAATAATTAAAATTCTTTTTTCTTTTTAATAAATAAAAATAATAGTTATACTATTTATAATATAATCATAATAACATTAATATTAAATCCAAGCGCTACTTTCTATATAAAATAAATCAAATACTAAATGTAATATTACTCCAAATAAAAAAAACCACACTAATTCATCATATTCGAGCATAGTTTTTTTTCTAATTATATGATGATGATATAAAAAAGCAAAAAAACTAATTAAAATAAAACCTAAAGCAAACCAATTAGAAAAACTATTAGTAATATCTGCCCAGAACCTATAAGTAGAATCCTGAACAACTCCAAACACATTAATTGATTTCTGCATAAATGCAGCTATAAAAAATTTAAAAAAATCAACAATAGTATTTCCAATCAAAACTGCTAAAAAAAATTCTGGTTTTCTAAAAAAATAATAAACCCCTCCTCCACTCAAAATCCCAATTAAGGTATGTGTTAAAACTCCTCCCATAAAATAAAATAATTAATATAGTATATAAATTTTAGTTAAAAATAAAATAAATAAATTTCTAAATAATCTTAAATATAATAAAAATATTATACAAAAACCTTAAATATTAGTAATTTGTGCGAATTTGTGAAAACATTTATAAAAAACTAAATCCTTATTTTTACTATATTAAATTTAAATTAAATTAAAAATGGCTAATAAAGATTATTATAAAACATTAGGTGTTAGTAAAACAGCATCAAAAGAAGAAATTAAAAAAGCATATAAAAAATTAGCTATGAAATATCATCCAGATAGATCAAAAGAAGCAAACGCTGAGGAAAAATTTAAAGAAGTAAATGAAGCAAAAGATATTTTAACTGACGATACTAAACGTGCAAATTTTGATAACTACGGAAATGCAGACGGAGGACAAGGTTTCGGTGGTGGACAAGGAGGTCAAAGTGGTGGCTTTGGAGGATTCGGTGGCGGATTCAACATGGATGACATTTTTTCACAATTTGGATTCGGTGGTGGACAAGGAGGTCGTGGACGAGCTCAAAAAGATACAAGAGTATATTCTGAATTAGATATCTCTTTAGATGATGTATACTTTGGAGTGTCAAAAGGCATTAGAATTCAAAGAGATGACAAATGTTCAACTTGTGATGGAAAAGGTGCACAAAACCCATCAGACATATCAACATGTGGGAATTGTAATGGTTCAGGAATGGTTCTTGAAACAAGACAAACAATTTTAGGAATGGTTAGAACACAAGCGCCATGTCCATCATGTTCTGGACAAGGAGAAACTGTAAAAAACCCATGTTCAAGCTGTCACGGTTCAGGTTCAGAAAGAAAAGCTGAAACTGTAACTGTAAAAATTCCAAAAGGAATTGAATCAGGAGTAACTTTAAGAGTTACAGGAAAAGGAGATTATGATAAAGATACTCACAGTTTTGGAGATTTATATCTAAAAATTTATGTTAAAGATCAAAACGATTATGATATTGATGGTGCAGATTTATATAAAAATATTTCAGTAAACTTTGTATCAGCAATTTTAGGAGATGAAATTGAATTTAAACACTTTGATAAAACATTATCATTAAAAGTGCCAGAAGGTACACAACCTGGAACAATACTAAGATTAAAAGGAAAAGGATTACCACACTTTAACTATTCATCATATGGAAATTTATATGTAAAAATTAATGTAGAAATTCCAACTAAAACATCATCAAAACAAAAAGACATTTTAATTGATTATACAAAAACACTAAAAGATAAAAGTCTTTTAGATAGATTAAAAGGTTTTTTTGATTAAAATGGCAGAACAATTATTTAATACACACAAGTTTTTTTACACTTTAAACCATGATGGAACTATCAAAGGTAAAAAAGTTAAATTTTTAGATAGAAATAATGAATTAAAAACTGTAACTATTGATAGAATTGAAATAGGAACAAGTCCAATTTCATTTAGATTATATGATACAGAAGGTAATAGACATACAATTTTATTTATTAAAGTACGTGAAGTATTTGATAAGAATGACGAATTAGTATGGGATTCAACTGAAATTGATTTATCACATGTTAGAACAATTAAGGTAGACAAAATAAAAGTTGAAAAGAAAGGAATTGACCCAAAAAATCATCAATAAATATTAATTAATAATTAATATTTAAAGTTCTAATTTTTCTAAAACTATTTAAATGTATAATTCTATAAGTTAATATGTCAAACATATCTTTAGCATATAAATTTACTGGTGAAAATTTTAAACATTTAGAATATTTAATGGGAAATATTAAAGAAAGTTTAGAGGAGAAAAATCATAAAATTTTTTGTTCTTTATTTTTAGAAAATGAATTTCAAAATGAAGGTTTGAGTAGCGATGAAATTTATACTCGCTGCGCTAATGAACAAGAATATTATGATAATATAATTTATGTTTTAGATTCTAATCAAAGAAGTAAAGGTATGGAAATTGAATTAGAAAAAGCTATAGAGTATGGACAAAAACAATTTATTATAAATAGAGCAGGAGTTTTTCGACCTAATTTTTACCACGGTGTTAGTGAAGTTATCACATTTCAAAAGTATGACAAATTATTTGATATATTAAAAAAAAATAATAATTTTAAATATATTTAAAATTATTATTTATTTACTTATTTTAATCTCTAACTCTTTCCAGTACACATCTAAATTCTCCAAAGTTAAATTACGACACATCTCAATTCGAAAATATTTTTTTAAATCTTCATCAATTAAATGTTTAAATGAGTGTTTATCAAGCCAAACTTGTTTTTTTATTAATTCTGCTAGTTCATTCTTATCAAAACATAATCCATTAATGTCAGCAAGTACAACAAAGCCTGCTGATGTCACTCCACTATTCATAGCAAAATTAAAATCAATGTCTGAAAATCCATTCTTCCAAGTTTGAAATGTATTTTGAATATAATTATCAATAATTTTTTTATTTTCAATTAAAGAATGAGTATTAAAATAATCTCTAAGAATTTCAACTTTATCTTGCGTATATTCTAATCTTCCAACACAAAACTCAGGATTTCCAATAACTTTTGAATCAATACTATTAATATTATCTCGTAAAATATTAATTGACTCTTGTCCAGATTTAATAATTGGACTTAATTTTTTCATAAGTGATAAATTAAATCTAAATCTAATTGACCAAAACAATAGTTTAGAAAATTTATAAAAATTAAAAGTAGGTTTTTTTAAAACTCTATTATTGGTTAATTCGTACACAGTATAAGATAAACCTTGTCCAATCTTTTTCATAATTAATAATTAGTGTTAGAAGTTTATAAATTTTATGATATGAAATTATTTATAAAAACCTTGTATTCTTTTATTTGTAACTTCTGCAACAAAGATATTGCCTAAATCATCAACAGCAATATCATGTGGAAGTATAAATTCAAAATCATTATTTCCAAAACTTCCAAAACTTGTAACTAACTCCCCATCTAAAGTTAAAATAACTATTTGTGAAATCAAATTTTCAGTCCCACCATTTAAATAATCTCCTCCATCAACAATATACAATAAATCATTTTTAATAACTAAACTAAAAGGTCTTTGTACATATTTATCCCCAATAATTTTAATAAATTCTCCATCATTTGAAAAAACTTGAATTCTTGAATTAGATCTATCAACAACATATATATTGTCAAAATTATCCCCATAAACTCCGTGAACTAAATTAAATTCTCCCTCTCTTGAACCATAACTATCTAACTCCCATATTAATTCTCCTTGTGAATTAAACTTTACAATTCTACTATTTCTATAACCATCTGAAACTAAAATCTCACCATTCGAATTTACAAATACATTCGTAGGTCTTGCGAAGATATAATCATTATAAAATAAATCTAAAATATAATCAATCCCATGAAATTTATTTCGAATTAAAAATAAAAAATCTAAACCAAACGTATAATTTTCCCCTATAATTAATTTTAAATTTCCATCTGAATTAAATTTAAAAACTTTATTTAATTGTGTATCAGTAATCCAAATATTATCATCTTTATCAACAAACAATCCATGTGGAGCGACAAATAAATAATCTCCAAAAGAATTTACAACATCTCCAGAAATAGTATTTATTTCAATTATTGTATCCTGAGAGATTATAGTTTTACTATTAAAATTATTCTCTGCTCTATGTAAGAATAAAAGATTCCCATTATTTTTAATTGATACTCCAACAACCTCACCAATAGAGAAATTATCAAAATTAAATATTTTTGAAGTATAATTAAACTCATTATTTGAATTATTTGTTTCAGCAATAAAATTTTTATTAAAAATAATTTTTGAAATGAAAACATTTGTAAAGTTAAATAAAATAAAAAATAAAAAAATTATAATTAGTAATGTTAAAATGTATTTAAACTTATTTCTCATAATTTAAATATATATTTAATATTTATAAGACTAATGTTTAAATAAAGAAAATTAACAATATAATTATGAACGAAATAGTAGAACCAAATTATGAATACGTAATTTTAGTTGATGAAAACAACAATGAATTAGGAACTGCAAGAAAGAGCGAAGTACACCAAAAAGAGACTCCACTACACAGAGCATTCAGTTGCTTTATATTTAATAAAGATAAACAATTATTATTACAACAAAGAGCAAAAAGTAAAAAAACATGGCCATTAATTTGGTCAAATTCAGTTTGCGGACATCCAAAATTAAATGAGTCAAATGAGAATACAGTAATAAGAAGATCAGATGACGAGTTAGGATGTAAAGTAAAAAACATAAAAGAAATTTCAGATTATAGATATAAATTCTCAAGATATGGCGTTCAAGAAAACGAAATATGTCCAATACTTGTAGCACAAATTGATTCAGATTTAAATTTAAATAAAGATGAAGTAGAAGAAATAAAATGGATAAGTTGGAAAGATTGGTTAGTTGAAGTAGAAAAAGAAATAGAAACTTTGACAGATGTTCCATCTGACAAAGGCTTAGGAATTTCCAATTCCTTGAAATATTCTGAATGGTGCAGAGAAGAAACAAAAATATTACAAAATAACAAAGAATTCCAAAACTGGTTCAAACAAATTTAATACTTAGATTTAAATAAAATATAAAACAAAATATTAAATAAAAAAAAGTTATATTACTATTATGAATGCAATTCTATGTTTCGGAGATAGTATCACATATGGTAGAGGAGAACAACCAGCCAGAAGTTGGGTTGGTAGATTAAAACAAGACTTTGAAATTAAAGATAAATATAATGTTGTTTATAATTTAGGAATACCTGGCGACACATCAACTAAATTACTAAAAAGAATTGAAACTGAAATTAAAAATAGAGTACACTACATTAGAGAAGATGATAAATTTACAATAATTATATCAATTGGAATAAATGATTCTATAGGAATTTTAACTCCAAAAAATATACAAACAAAAGAAAAACAATTTATAAAAAACATAAATGAATTAATTGAAATATCTAAAAAATACACTCCAAATATTATTTTATTATCACAAACACCAGTAAATGAAAAATTAGTATGTCCATACGAAAACACATATTTTTCCAATGAAATGATTAAAAAATATAATCAAATTATAGAAGAAGTATCAAATATAAATAAATTAAAATATATTGATATATTTAATCCAATTTTAAAATTAAATTATATTGAATTATTAGAAGATGGAGTACATTTTAATTCAAAAGGATATAATGAAATGTACAAAATTATTAAAGATGAATTAAATATATAAAAATAAAAAAAAGTTAATAAAAAATAATTTGAAACGGAAGAATAAAACAAAAATGTCTGAACTTAGGAGGATTTTTGTTCAGAGTGCTTACTTTTTGAATTGGGTGAGAATCTATATCTACCCAATTCTAAAAAAGTGAGTGCTCTGGACAAAAAGCATCCGTCTCAAACAAACTTCGAAAGCCACAATCAAATAGAAATTTCAAAGAAATTTAAAATAAAAAAACAAGAATAGAAAATTCGCAAAGCGAATTTAAAACTATTTCCCCCAAAGAGTATTCTCAACACGCATAACATCAGCAATATCAGCAAGACACTTACGCTCATCAGAAGATAATAATTCTTTATTATCCTTAAGCTTACGAAAATTCTCCTCACCCATAAAAGTAAGAAAAACAGTCCCTTCTTCTGCATTCTTTCCGATTACTACATCATCCATAGAAACAGCAGCCTGCTTTTCAAACTCCAATTTAGAAAGAGTCTCATCTCTATCTTTAATAGTTTTAATAGAACCAACTCTTTTCCCTTCCTTTGTCATCAAAGAAACATTTGGAATACAACTCCCTCCTTGAACTTCAACACCAACAACAGCTGGACCTGAAACTCTAAAAATACAATTAGGTAAAATCTTAATCTTAAACGGCATAGTTAATTCTGATAAAATTTGTCTATCAATCTCTTTTTGTTTATTCTTTAACCATTCAGCAGATTCTTCAATTAATTTATATATAATATCATGAGAAAAAATTGTAACACCAGACTCCTCAGCCATCTTCTCTAAAACTGGATCTATCTTTTGTGAAAAATTTAAAATTAATGCATTTTTAGGATTATGTTTTAAATCTGCACCAGCATCCATAACATCCATCTTTGTAACTTTACCAACTTCAGCTTTTCGCAGAGGAATATTATGCTCTTCTAAAATAAAAGATAAAGCTTCAAGACTTCCTAAAGTATCAGCTTTAACTAAAATTCCTTGTTCATGAATTACAATATTTGAATCAGTAATCTCTTTTTCTAAAGATTCAACAAATTCATCAATAACACTTTGTTTTTCATTCTTTCTAACTGCAATAATTGGCATACCAGCTTGTAATTCTCCAAAATCAGGACACGCTAATTTAACTCCACTCGCTGCTTGTTGCTCTGGGATTGTTTTAAACTTAGTTGCAGAATCACGAATTTCTTTCATCTCACCTGGTTTTAAAATAGATTTAAGTTTAGACTTTTGAACTCCATCAATTGATAATGCAAGAACTGTATCCCCTTGTTTAATAACTCCATCATACAAAATCACATCAATAGTTTTCCCTAAACCTGGATAATCTTTAACCTCAAGTATTACACCTTTTGCAATATTTTCATTTTCAATAGTTAATTTTTTCTCCATATACTTTTGAGTTAAACCAACAAGTGTAGTAATTAATTCTGTAATCCCTTCCCCAGTTTTAGCTGAAATAGGAACAATTGCAACTTGTTTTGTAAAATCTGAAACTCTATCATATCTATCAGCTTCAAGACCAAACTTTGCAATTTCTCCAACAACATTGTACACATACTCTTCAAACTTGTAAACTAATTCTTGTCTTTGAGAATTAATATTATCAAGTAATTTTTTATCAGGTTGAGAATTCCATAAAGGAATTCTATCAATTTTATTAGCAGCTACAATAAAAGGTGTATTCATAGATTTTAAAATCTCAATTGCTTCAATAGTTTGAGGTTTAAACCCTTCAGTAATATCTACAATTAAAATTCCAATATCAGAAATACTTCCACCTCTTTTTCTAAGTGATGTAAAAGCTTTGTGACCTGGCGTATCAATAAATAATAAACCTGGAATTTTAATCATGTTAGCAGGAATTGCACCTTTCACAGTTTTAATTAAATCTTTCTTTGGAACTTCAGTTGCCCCAATATGTTGAGTAATCCCACCAGCTTCTTTATCTGTAATTTTACTTCGTCTAATAAAATCCAATAAAGATGTTTTACCGTGATCTACGTGTCCTAATACTGAAATAATTGGTTGTCTCATAAAGCTCATTTTTTATTTTTACCCCGATATAAATGGAAAAATCAATAATGAGTTCCAAAAATTTTTTGAATTTTTGATATTCATTTTTTATTTGTCCTCGTGTTTTGAAAAATATGTGAATTTTTCAGAAATATCTAATAAATATTAATCAAAAAAGGTTTATAAATATAAGTAACCATAAACAAATATGGAAATAATTGACATAGTAGATTTAAATGATAAAGTAATCAAATCAATTGATGAAAACAAAAGAGATAAACTAAAAGATATATGTAGAGCATCAATAATTATAATTAAAAACTCACAAGATAAATACTTATTACAACTAAGAGCAGCACACGATAAATCATACTCTAACTGTTGGGATTTCAGTGCAGCAGGAGGAGTAAATACAAATGAAACATATTTGGATGGCGCTAATAGAGAACTATTTGAAGAAATAGGAATTAAAACAAACTTAACTTTTTTAATAAAAGAATTATATCAATATAAAGATAAAAGTAGAGAATTTATGTCAATTTATACTGGAACATATAACGGAGAATTTAATCTAAATTCAAACGAAGTAGAATCAGTTAAGTTTTTTTCATTAGAACAAATTAAGCAAATGATTCAAAACAATCAGGGTAAAATACATCCACAATGTTCATACGTATTTGAAAAATATTATATTAAATAAAGACAAACAAATAAAAAGTATAAAGAGAAATTTAAATTATGAAACTACCAACAGCACTAATAAATGATTTCTTCAACCACATCTCAGCACTAGGTTCAAAAGAAATAACAATCCTAATACCTATCTTTTTTTTTTTAATAAATGAAAACTTACTAGCAACCAAAATAATAATCGGAATAATTATAATATATGTAATTGGAATTCCGATAAGACTATTATACAAAAAAGAAAGACCATATAAAAAACCAAGAAACAATGTATATGAAATAATGGAAGCAAACTCTTTCCCATCAATGCACGCAGCAAGAAGCACACTACTAATAATAATACTAATACAATATTTTCAATACGAAATTAAAATAAGTTTATTCTTTTTAGTATTATATGTATTAATTTTAATAGCAAGATTATATAAAAAAAGACATTATGTAATTGACATTATATGTGGAATAATTTTAGGAATCATTCCATTTATATTTTTATAGTTTTTAAATATTTTAATTTTAAAAACCTCCAACAACCATTGTGTTGATGTGAGAATCAATTTATTGTTACATTGTAACGAAAATGAAATAAAAATAAAGAAATAAAAAATTAATCTTCGATTAATTTTGTTTTGATATCATTAGCAATAACAGTTCCAGAAATTTTCTTCCCATCAAGAAAATTATTTAATTCTCCTAATTTTGTTCCAAGAATCATACCAACACGTAAATCATTCTCGTCAGCAAGCTTTGCAGCAATAGGATCAATTGGTGCAGACATACCAGGGTCCCATTCCTTTGGAACTAAATCTCTATAATCTTTCCAAGTAATTGATTCATACTTTTTAGCATCAGCACTTAAACGAGGATCTTCAGTGTACACATTTTCTGTATTTGATAAATTCACAATAGATGTTGCACCAAATTTTTTAGCCATTAAAACTGTGTCGTAATCTGAAGAAAATCCAGGTTTCCAACCAGCACCAATTAAAATTTTTTCTGAAAAATCAATATCTACTAAATCTTTCTCATAATCTTTAATAACACGAGGATGCGCCCACAGTTTAAAGACTGTACGTAATAAATGTGCATTAATACGTGTCGCATGGATACCAATCCAGTCCTTTTCTTCATTATCTAATCCAGACACAACAGCAGCAGAAGTTTGGTACTTTCTAGCAGTCTTTCCACCACCAGCAATAAGGACAAATCTATCTCCTTTCTCAATTCTTTTAATAATAAATTGTTTAAACACTGACAAAAAATCAGTATCAATCTCTTCAGGAACAATTAAACTCCCTCCAACAGCAATAACATATAAACTCATAACTAAAAAAACAAAAAAAGACTTTAAATAAAAGTGTAACTAAGACCAGTCACAAAAAAATTAAAATAAATAAAAAAAAGTATAAAAAGAAAAACAATCCTTGAAACAAAAAGGTCTGAACTTAGGAGGATTTTTTATCAAGGTGCTGATTTTTTTGGTCGAGGTAGAATCTATATCTCCTCGACCTAAAAAAAATCAGTGCATTGATGAAAAAGCATCCGTTTTAAAGCAATCCTATAGTAACATAAAAAACATTCGTAAAACGAATACTATACTTAATTGATAACAATATCAACTATTGTATTTAGTACTCGTCGATACATAACAATAAAAACATTCGAATCTTCTTGATTACCAAACTCATCTTCCGCACGTAACTTAATCTCTAACTCAACCTCATCACGTCCAGCCAAAAACTCACCTAACTCAACATCAATCACATTAATACTAGAATCAAACTCCCCAAGTAAAATTTCCTCATTATTAACAACTAATACAACATTAGAAGTTTTTGAAACATCCCCAAGTACACTAATCAAATTAGAATCTAAATAATAACTACTTAAAACATTATATACATTATCTCCATACACATCATCCAAACTAATAGATAATAAATTTAAATCTAAAACAACAATCTCAATTGAATCAGAATACTCTTCACCAGACTCAGTTTTAATTGTAACATCAACATCATTAACTCCAACATTTAATTGCGAATCGCACACAAAATTAAATTCATCAAACTCGCAACTTCCATAAGAAGAAACTACTGTTACAACTTTCTCAGAAGAGATAAACTGACCTGAAACAAATGAACTTGTATAATCTATAAATTTATCAGTTCCAGTAAAATAAAATATCAAATCATCATCTTTTAATAAACTATCAAAATTACCATTATAAACTCTTGAAAAAGAATTTCCAAAACTATCAACAACTGTAACCTTATCTCCACTCTCAACTAAATCAATCTCATTACAAAATTCATTTAAATTACAAGAATCACCAACACCTACAATCACATCATTAACTAAAATTTCTGCAACCTCAGATAAAGTTCCTAGCGCAACTATTTTATCTTCAAAAAAATAAATCTCAGGTCTTAAACCATCAACTGAAATTGTAGATTTATATTCAAACTCGTTTAAAGTTTCTTTCTCTCCATTTAAATTTAAGTTTCGTAACCCAGAACGTTGAGCAGATACTAAACCAAAACTTTGTGACAAAACTTGTTTAGAATAAATACCATCATAACTATTTGTAAACATTAAAATATCTGGATTAAAATTTGAAACTGAACCTTTAAAAAAATCATCACCTTCATTTAAAAATTGTAAATCAACATTTCCAGAATCAACACCAACACCTGCAAAATTTAAACTTAATTGATTTCCTAAATAATCAGAACCAGAAATAAATAATTTTGAATTAGATTCAAGCGACACATGATTCTCAAAATAATTTCCAAACCTTTTTCCTGAATTAGAATTAATCTCAAAACTATTCCAATCGAAATAATCACTATGTACAATTCCAGACACAACAAGAGTTTCTCCACTACTTAAAATTGGTTTAGTAATAAAATCAATTTCAATAGAAGGCTCCATCACAACATTATAACTAAAAGTTTGTGAAATTTTATTTCTATCAATATCAATAAATACAAACTCAAACTCACCTGATTCCTCATTAATCTTAACATCTAAATCAATTGAATTATCTCTATTAATTAAATAATTTGTTTGATCTTCAGAATCTAGATAAATATTTTCAAAAGCAATATTTTTACTAGGAATTAAAGTTAATCTTTGATTTCCTAATTCTTTAAAAAAAATTTTATTCCCTAAAACTGCTCCACCATCAACTTCAATGAAATCAATGTTTAAACTATTATCAATGATTTTAAAACTACCAAAAACTTCTTTAAAATTTCCTGCTAAATCGTAAACTAAAACACTATAACTAAAATCTCCAAAATTTAAATTTTCAGTTTTGTAAACAAAATAATTTCCATAAACATCTAAATCATTATTAGAAACAATTACAGAATTTAATTTGAAAACTGTTTTTGAAATATCAAAACCAAATTCATCGGAAACTTCAAAAATAAATTTCTTTAACTGTGAACTCTCATCTGAAGATGTAACAATAATATTAGGTTTAACATTATCATAATAAATTAATTTCTCAATATACTCCCCATCTGCGCCAGCCAAATAAATATAATTTTGACCATATTTTAAACCATTTAAATTAAACTCAACATTTCCATTTGAAGTTTTCTGTGTTGATTTGAATTGACCATTTAAATAAATATCAAAATTTAAATCAAAATTTGAACCTATCTTTAAATTCACACTTTGAGTTGATACAAACTTTTGAACTTCAAAATTTGTAAATGAAAACTTTTCAGATACATAAGTTACAGAAAATGATTTAGTAATACCACCTGACAAAACTTCAATTGTATTTAAACCTGAATTTAAATTAACAAATCCTCCAAAATTTCCAACTTCATCAGACACTACAGGATTTCCAGAAATAAAAACTCTTGAATTAGGAGCTCCAATATTCCCAGATACATAAATATTTCGTTTCATTGTAACAGTACCTACAATTTCATTTAAAAAATTATTATCATCTAAATTAATAACTGTAATAAATGGTTTAAAATTAATAACAGCATTAGTCTTTGAAACAATAACTCTTTCAACAAAATCAGAAACTAAACCATTATTCCCAACTACTGCAAACTTAAAAAAATTAATTCCATTACCTAAATTTAAATCTAATCTAAAAGTATAATCTGCTAAAACAGATTCTCTTTTAATAACAGTTCCAAACTTATCTGCAACAATAATCTCTGAACCAAATAAAGCAGTTCCCAAAACTTCAACACTATTTTGTTCAGTATCTAAATTCATAGCAATTACTGGTAAATTTGGTTTTAAATTATCAAATAAAAATTCTTTAGTATAAAAGAAATCTTTCCCAGCTTTATTTGTAGCAATTACATCAACAACATACACAGCAGGTTTTGTAAAAGGATTAATATTATATGCGATTTTATTATCATAATCAACATCTAATCTAATAGTATTTTTAGAATTAGAACTATCATAAATCGACACCTCAAATGAATCTACATCCGAAGATTCAATAAAGTTTAAATTAAAAGAATTGAACGGACTTGTAAAGATTTCACAACTATCATCTCTTGAAGTATAAGAGCAATCAGCGTACACATAACTACTAAAAAATAAGCTTCCAATTAAAATTGAAATAATAAATTTTATATTCTGTCCTACAAAAAGATTTTTAAAAAATGTGGACATAATGCGCCGAACTACATTTATCTTGGAAACTTGTTTCCAAATAATTTTGTTGTTCACTGTGTTTAGGTTTTTCATAACTATTTCATAAAAAAATCATTTAAATATCTTTGTCATAATTAGTTTGAATAAAAATAAATTAATAATATTAAATTAAAGTTTTTTATACCAACAATAGTCTTTTTTATCTAGCTTATACCCTGAATTATCTGCATAAACATCATACTTTTCTTCAATTTTTTTTTTCATTTCTTCTGAATCAACTTTATCACAATAGGGACTACAATAAACAGATTTTGAACCAACAATTGAGATTAAATTAAAATTATTATTTTTTGCCCAAATTTCAACAATTTTAATTCCTAATCCTTGTAAATCTAAATATTTATTGAAAATATTTCCTTCAACTCCTTGAATCTGTTTAATAAAAATTTCAGTTTCTGATAAAATGTCAAAACCTATAATCATTAATAATTTTTCTTTTTTAAAAATAAACAAACTAAATTCTCCCTCTCCATATACTTTAGTCGTAAATATAAAATATCTTGTAATTCTATCCCAATCTCTACTAGAGCCCATCAAATTAGTTAATTCAAAATAAAAATCATTATTAGATAAATCTTTAAGAGAATTAAAATTTTTATCAAACATTAAGTTTTTTCCAATCATATTAACATCAATATTATTTAACTTGATTTTTTTTCTTAAATAATAATGTTTTTTAAAAATTTCACCATATCCAATAATCGATTTATGTGAAATTGGAGAAAATTTTTCAAATTTATTATTAGAAATTATATATTTATAACTTTTTAAACAGTTTAATAATAAATCGACATCATACCCTAAATGTGTAAAAAACAACATATAATTTTTTGAAACTTTTATAAAATCCTCAAATATAGATAA
>JABSQY010000025.1:0-9583 GCA_013215525.1 Nanoarchaeales archaeon
AATCTTTCAACTATCCCGATGGGTCAAGATTTAGAATAAGATCTAAGTCAGTAATCATGCAGTCTGACAGTAAAAGACTTCAATATGAGCTCAAGAGAGAAAAATCTGCAACAGAGGTTGTTTTTAAATCTGAATCAACATTTGACTTTTCAAAGATACAGACAGAGGGAGGATTTTTAAACAAGGCAAGCTTGAGAGATTTTAAAACTCATAAAAAACTAAATTTGCATTTTTTTGGACTCCTCAAATAAAAACATAATAAAAATATCAAACAGTTGTAATAAAAATGAATTTAAATAGTTTAATTTAAATTCAAGTAAACTTTTCAAAGATATTTTAAAATTTACAATTAAGTAATTAAAATAATGTTTTAATCTTATTTTTTTGTTTTCCATATGTACTCAAAAGTTTCGTAATGAATAAATAATCATGAAATTAGTTTATATATTTTTCTTTTATTATTATATAATAATAGTTATAAAATGTTATAAAATTAAAGATACTAACATAACCATGGAAACATTAGATTTTAAAAAAGCGTTTAGTTACCCATTTAATAGAAAAATAGGATTATTAAATATATTTTGGATGTTATTACCAATTTTTGGTTGGCTAGCACTTGGAGGATATTCAGTAAGAATTATGAAAGGATTTATAAATAATAAATTTGATGAATTACCTGAATTTAGTTTTAAAAGTGATATGAGTTTAGGTTTTTTTATGTTTTTAAAATCAATTCCATTTTTTTTAGGTTATGGAGTAATAATCTCATTATTAATATTAATATCAGATGTATTTAGATATTTAGCTATGTTTATTGAATTTTTTATAATTCCAATTTTATTTATAAATTTCATAAATAAAGAAACAATTTCCTCTTTATTTGAATTTGAGATTATCAAAGTTGTTTTTGAAGATATATCAGATTATATAATTACAATGATAAAAAGTATTGGACTTGTATTAATTTATGTTGTAATGTGTTTAATTCTTATTGGGTTTCCAGCAATGGTATTTACACCAAATATTTTTATTGCAGATTTTTATAAAAGAAAAGTTCTTAATAAATAAATTATTATTATTTTTATGGTTGAAAAATTAAAAAGAGGAAATAAAATTCACATCTTTGTTTGTGTAAATCAAAGAGAGGACACATCTAAATCTTTTTGCAGTAAACACATCTCGCAAGAGCAATACAGCGAACTTAAAATGTGGAACAGAACAAATCATTTCCCTAAAGTATTATTAACTAAAACAGGTTGTTTAGGAGTATGTAATCCAGGTGGTGGTGTTGTTGCTGTGTACCCTTCTGGTAATTTTTACAAGGGAATTGAAAACATAGACGAAATCAAAAAAATTATTGAAGATGAATTAAAAGATATTAAATAATTTATAATATATAAATTAAAGTTAAGATATAATTTATACATTATTTCTTTTTTCTAATTCCATAGCACAATCTGAAATTGGAAAGGATAAATTTATTAAATTAATAGAAGGTTCAACAGTAGAAATTTTTTTAAAAATATTATTTAAATTAATTATAGCACCATCATCTAAATTAGAAAAATCAAACTTAAAATCTTCTCCAAATTTCAAATTTGTTAACACTCTATTTTCAAACATTTTAGCACCATATTGTAAATTAACACAATCAGCTGAATTTCTCATTAATAAATTTGTGTACACAGCTGAATTAGCAGGCGTACCAATAAACATAGATAATCCTTCAAACACAGCACCAGACACAATTTTTTGTCTTAACTCACTATTAGAACACACCCAATCAGATAAAACATTATTATTTTCATACAACATATACTTAAATAAAAGAGAATTTCCTTTGCTATATCCACTTCGTTCAGACTTAATAGAATAACTCATAGCTTGATTAAGTGCTAAATTCATAATTTTTGAAATATATTTTTGATTTGTTTCAACTACATCAATATATTGTTCAGAAGAATCATCTTTTATAGTAGTAGGTAAAATTGATTCTAGAGTAATTATAGAATTACTCTCACCAGTATAATCTCTATCTAATTGAAGTAGTTCCCAAGATTGTATTGATTCAACACCAAGTTTTAAATGATCAAAAAAACTTTTTTTAAGAAAAGATTGAATTTCAGATAAATTTTCTTTAAAAATTAATTTTTCTATAACTTCATCTAATACTTCATTCCCTTTTTGAATCCAATTATTAGATTTCCAAGTTTCAGCATTAGAATATATTTCTCCCTCAATCATAGTATTAATTAATTAATGTCTATTTATAATCTTAACTTAAGAGTAATTATGAGGTTAATTTTATAAATAACGAAAAATTAAGTATTTTTATGAGTAGTGTACACAGATTAATGATTAATATTCCATTAGATAAAAATAAAACATTAACCTCTACACACACACAATTGATTTTAAAATTAATAAAGTTGAATTTTGAAACTCTAGTTTTTAATTCTAAGTAAAAACAAAGCTTAAAATATAAAAAAAGATTAGTTTTTCTTATGAATTCGGATATAAGTTCAGGACAAATAAGAAAAGCTTTTTTAAAAATTAAAAAAGAGATGAATATTTTATACATGAAGTTAGAACATTTAGAAGAAGAAAACATAAAATTAAATAACAAAATTGATGAAGATTTGAAAAATAAAGATAATAATCTAACTACTCCATCAACTAAAAGTAATAATCAACAACAATTATTTATTGCAAATACTTTATCTGGAAAAGTACATCTACCACACTGTCCATACGCCAAAAAAATTGCAATTCAAAACAAAGAAGAGTTTGAAGATATAAAACAGGCATTAAGACAAAAGTACATTAAATGTAGTTGTATTTCAGCTATATAAATAATTATAGGTAGTTACATTAATTTGTATCTATAAGTATCAATTAAGATACTTAAAACTAAAATCACTTTTTTAAATATACAAAAATGAATAAATTTTTCAAAATAATAAATTACATATTCCTTATATTAATTACAATTAATTTAGGTTTTTCAAGTATAGAAGAATTCGAATTCAAATTAGAATTTGAACACGATTTTGATAATGATGATTATACAATTGAATGCGACATAACATACGATGGTCGTGATAAAACAATTGATTTTGATAAAGATACAAATGAAGATGATTTAGAATACTCTAAAAAATTTAAATATGACTTAGAAGTTGACTGTGATGAAGATGTAGATGAAATTACATTATATATATACAATGAAGATGATAAACGAATTGATAAGATTAAATATGAAGATGATGATTCATTTGAATATTATTTAGATTTAGTTGATAAAAAACAAGATTGGTTTGAAATTGAAATAACTGATAGGTTCAGAGATGATAATGAATGTACACTTAAAGTAGATAATGAAATATTTGATTACAAATTTAATGACGACACAGATTCAAAGCGCCTTACAATTCAAAAGAACTATGATAAAACAGTAAGATTTACTTGTGATAACGAATTATCAAAATTAGAATTTAAAGCATTTGATAATAAAAATAATATACTTTTTAATGAGCAATTTGAAGATTCTAGATTTTTAGTTTTTGATAAACAAATCTTATTAGATTCAAATCAATTAAATATTGAATTAAAATATGATTTTAATTTAGATAATTCAAAATCAAAATTAATTTGTAAATTTGAGAAAAATGACATCACATCTGAATTCGAATTCAAAGCAGACGACACATTAGAAATAGACCAAACAATTGATACAAAGTTTACACTATCCTGTAACGATAAAATTGAAGAAATCAAATTTAACATTTTAGATAAAAATGATAAAAAGCTAATTGAAAAAATATATGCAAATAAAAAGATTATAAATTATCAATTATATTTACAAGATTATCTATTTGAATTAAAAATAAAAGCAAATTTGTCTAAAACAACATACTGTACACAGAATTTAGATGATAATAAAAATGAACAATCTAAAAAGTACACATATAACTTAGATCAAATCAATTATAACGTTAAAGCAAGTTTTGACAAAGTTATTGAATTCCATTGTACAAATTCATTAGATAAAGTAACATTGTATGTATATCCAAACGATAAAACAAAATCTTTTTATGAAAATTCAAAAAATGTACTATTTAGTAAAACTTTTGGAAAAGATAAAACAATAGATTATACTTTAGATAAATCAAAATTAAATAAAATTGAAATCAAACAAATAGAACAATCTAATGAAGATATAGAAGAAAGTATTGAAAATAAAGAATCAGAAGATAAAATAGTTGATAAATTAACTGAATCGGAGAAGAATATAATACTTAATCCAACATTAAATCAAACTTTACAAGATAATCTATCTGAAAATAAAAAAGAGTTAAAATTAGAGGTTTTGATAATTTATATTAGTATTGGAATAATTTTATTATTATTAGTATTATTATTTTTGAAAAAATTATTCTAAAATATTTTTAAATTAATGTAACTACATTAATTTTTTCTTAGCTAATTCTACAACACTTTTAGAATTTCCAACAAAATATTCATTTTCAATTTTAACAATTGGTCGCTTTAAAAACGTGTACTCTGAGGTAATTGCATTTTTAAAATCTATCTCAGATTTAATCTCATCTTTAACTAATTTATATTTCTGAGCTCTTTTATTAAATAATTCTTCATAACTTAATCCAGATACTTTAGAAATTTTTTCAAGATCTGAAACAGAAATTGGATTATTTTTCAAATCATGATATTCAAAAAAATCATAACTGATATCTAATTCATTCATAATCCGTTTACACGTGTCGCACGTACTTAAAAAGTATAGTTTGTTTTCCATAATTAAATTAAATTCAATTTAATATAAAAAGATTTTGTATCATTTAGTTGAAATACACGTGAAAATAAATAGCAGTTTAAGACATTAAATTACATTTTTTTCAATTTAATCTATTTTTTTATCCCTTAATTAAAAAGATATACATTATTTTAACCTTAAAACTATTAATAATAAAAATATAGATATAATATGACAAGAATTAATACTGTTGGGCTTGTTGGGGTAATAGGATATCTAACTCCACAAATAATAAATTCAACTATAAACTTAATTTCTAAAGTATTTCCATCAAACAGTACACATAATGAACTCCCAAAGGATAACAGTACACAAAACCCATCAGTTAATATATCTATATCTCAATTAGGCAAAGCACTTTCTCAGATACAACAAAATGAACAATTAGAACCAAACTACAAATTAATCAAACCAGCAACACATCGAGGAATAGATTTATATGAAAAAATTAAAAGAATGTAATATATTTCATACATTTTACAAAGATTTATAAATGTAATATATTTCATACATTCTATGATAGGAAATCCAAAATGGTTTAATTTAAGAAAGTACGGTGGCTGGGGAATTACTCCAAAGACAAAGCAAGGTTATATTTATTCAGTAGGTGTTGGTGCATCAATTGCAGCGCCACAGTTAATTACAATACTTGAATTATCAACAAAAATTACAATTTCAATTACACTTGCACTATTTTGGTTAATTGACGCATTAGATATAATGTCAAAAATCAAATTAGATGAAAGAGAACAAGAAATTACATCAAAAGCAGAAAAGAATGCAAGTTTAGTAATGGTTACAGCGCTTGCATTTGGATTAATAGTAATTATATTTACATCTATTCTAAAAAAATCAATTAACTTTGAAGCATTAGCAATTATATTTATTACATTAATTGCAGGATATATAGCAAAAGTGTACACAATACACAAACTGGAAAAATAAAAATGATTGCAAAAACACAATAGTATAAAAAGAAAAAGTACGGCGGATGGGGTCTAGATCCTGTAACTTGGCAAGCATATGTATACATACTTGTTCTTGTAGTAGTTGAGATATTAATACTTACATCACAATTATCAAAGCAACTAAAATTCGGATTAATATTAAGTATAACAGCATTTTCAGCAGTTGATTTATTTATTGTTTATAAAAAATTAAAATCTGATGAAAGGGAAATACAAATTCAGCAAATCGCAGAAAAAAACGCATCCTTTGCAATGGTTACAGTATTAATTATTGGAATAATGTACAATGTTTTAAAAATGATAGAAACTCAAATATTTTATATTGACCCATTTATAATATTAGCATTACTCGCAGGATTAATAGTAAAAGGCTTAATATTTTATAAACTTGAAAAATAAAAATAAGTAATTAATAATAAATGATAAATAAAATTAAAGAAATAAGAAAAGAGCAAAAGATAACTCAAGACAAGCTCGCTGAATTAGTTGATGTCACAAGGCAGACAATCATCGCCTTAGAGCAAGGAAAATACAATCCATCACTAAAATTAGCATATCAAATAAAAAAAGCGTTAAAACAAGAATACATAGAAAACATATTTGAATTCGATGATTAAAAATTATAAAAATTAATATTTTATTTAATTCACACCTTTCAACACAACCACAAACACCAACACACAGATAGCTGACACAATCTAAAACCAAACTACAAAACAACTCCAAACAAAGTAGAAATACAATAAATTGTAGAAAAGTATAAATTAATTTACAAGAATTAAGACAAACTTAAGAAATCAAAGATTTCTAAACCGTCGTAAAAACAAGTTTTTACAAAGCTTTAAGTAATTTAAAATATTAAATAAACTATGACAGCAGACACAGCGACAATTAACCAAAACCACACACAAATAGAATTAGATGAGGCATATGATGAATTTGTGAAAAAAGCAGTAAAACAAGGACTTCAATCTATTGAGGAAGGAAAAGTTCATGATTTAGAAGACGTTATGAAAGAGTTAGATATTTAATTTTTCAAGATGAGAAATAAATATAAATTATCTGATGACGCTAAGTTTGATTTATTAGAAGTTAAATCATATTATAACAAATTATCTAAATCTTACACAAAAATATTATTAAAACAATTAATAAGTTCTATTAAAGAATTATAGGATTATCCTGAGATTGGAAAAGAATCATTATTTAATTCAAAAGAAATTCAATGTGGAAATTATAGAATATTTTATTTATTTAGAGATAATAAAATATTTATTTTTTTATCTATTATTAATTTTCTAGTATTATCTTTAGAAACAGACCAAATAAAAGGAAATAATTTTAAATCTTCAATAGAATCATGAATACTTTGTTTCAATTTTTGGGAAAAGTTAATTTTCAAGATTTCATATTTAGTTTTAAAGTTTAATGTAAAAATCAATTCAAATTTCATTCTAATAATACTTTTTTCATTTCATCAAAAGTATAAGTTCTATCATTTTTCAAGCTTTCTCGTCCTAAACGACCTTCTTCACGAATTTTTAAACTTAAATTAATTTCATTTCTTTCATTAGTTAATTGTTCATCAGTTAGGTTTGAGTGGTTTAAAAGTGTAGCTGTAACTCCAACTTGTCCTTTTTTGGTTAAATTATTTTTAATCATAATAATATTAATAGTACTAATTATATAAAACTTTGTCAAAACTAGTTTTGACATCGGCTTAGAAATTTCTTTCAAATTTCTTGAATATTAATTTAAAAGAATTAAAACGAATATTTATAATATTTAAAATACTAATAATACTATGACAGAGACACAAAACCTAACCGAAAACCAAATTAGAACTATTGTTAGAGATGAAATTGATAATTATTATGGTTCAGAACCAGAATATATTAAAGAATCAGAATTAACACAAGAAGACAAACAAGACATTCTAAAAGCAAACCAAGAACTAAAAGAAGGAAAAACTAAATCATTTGAACAAGTTTACGAGGAATTAATAAAAAATTAAATTGTATAATATTGAATTATCAAAACAATCAGACAAATTTCTAAATAATATAAAAGATAAAAAATTACAAGAAAGAATTTTAAAATCTATATTTAATCTAAAAATAAATCCAAAACCAAAAGGAAATTTTAAATATTTAAAACCAGACAATGAAAATTTAAGAATTAGAGTTGGAATATATAGAATTATATATACAATTAAAGAAGATAAGTTAGTTATTTTAATAATTAAAATAGACAAGAGAAGTAAAGTATACAATTAGAACAACAACACACAAAAACCAAAACTACTCAAAAAATAAAAAAAACTATGTGAATAATTTTATATTTTCACATAGGCTTAGGAATTTCTTTCAAATTCCTTGAAGATAAGAAAGGTAGTATCAGCCTGCTCATCGAACTTTATTAAATTTTTAAGAATCTTTGATTCTAATTTAATCAAGGCTTAGAAATTTCTTTCAAATTTCTTGACAAAAATATACGAAATTATCTCAATAAATTAGAAAAATAGTATTAAAATTAGTACAAAACATAAATTAATCTACAAGAATTAAAACGAATATTTATAATATTTAAAGAATTAAAATAGTTATGACAACCGACACGATTACAACAACCGATTCACACACAGACCAAGAACTAGCAAAAGCCTACGAAGAGTATGTAGATAAAGCCGTAGAAGAAGGTTTAAAACAATACAAAGAAGGAAAAGTAGTTTCACATGAAGAAGTTATGAGAAAGATAAATGAAAAATATTTTTCAAAAAATGAATAAAGTAATTTGGACTGAACTTGCTGAAAGTAATTTCGATAATATTTTATTTTATTTAAGTCAAAATTCAGAAAGTTATTTAGAAATTTTTAAAACTAAATTTGATTCTACAATTGACAAATTACTCTTATTTCCAAATATGGGAAAAGACTTCAAAGAAGTTAAAGAATATCCATTTGAAAATTATAGAATAATTTATGATATCTTTGAAAATAATTTAATTTTAATCAGTATAACACATTCAAGAAGAAACTTTTAATTCACACTTTCGACAAAGCAAACACAGCCACAAAAAACCTACTCGAAAAATAATAAAAATAATAAGAAAGGTAGTGTCAGCCTGCCTTCGAAGTACTTTTTATTCGAATTAGTCCCAATCGAGTAGAGAAGATTTAAATAAGAACAAATCTAGATTATATTTAGATGAAAAAAGAAACCAAATCAACCTTAAATATTTTAAAAGAAAATAAATTATATATATTTTTTATTTTAACAATTATTTCAATCATATTTTTATTATTTTTATTAAAAATAATTTCAAAAGAACAAATTACATTTTTTAATATTATAACAATTTTTGGAACTCTTATAGGTATTTGGTTATTTTATATTAGAAATAAACATATTGAGACACAATTAGAACAAACAAATGAACAATTGAAAATTACGAGTAAACAAATTAAAATTCAAGATAATACAAGAAAAGACCAAAAATTTTTGGATGCTATTAAATTAATTACTGAGAGTAAAGAAAATATAGATTCTAAATTAGGTGGTTTACATATTTTAGAAAACTTAGCTAAAACAAGTCCAGAATATAGACAAAGAATTTTAGATTATTTAGGAACTCATACAGAAAAATTAAAAAATTTTACTTTTAGTTTTAAAGACGAAAATTATTTAGTCTATCACCTATTGGAACGTAGAAACAATTCAGAAAAAATAAAATATGAATATCACAAAGAAGTTGAACATTATTCTCCAAATGAAAATT
>JABSQY010000025.1:9593-19871 GCA_013215525.1 Nanoarchaeales archaeon
AAAACAGATATTTTTAAAAATTTCACCTTTGAAATTTATTTTATACCAAGTACATTAAGTTTCAGAATATTACCTAAAAATATTGATAATAAAAATATTGTAAAATATTTCGAAAATGAATTGATATTTAAATTTCCTTTTGAATTTTTTAGTTTAGAATTAGTAAAGAAAATATTAAAATTCAAAAATAACTTAAATATCAATGACTTATTTTTTCCAAATATAAATTATATTATAGATACAAGTGATTTGAATCAAAAAATTAAATCAAAAAAATTAATTTTAATGAATTAAAGAAAACAAAATAAATAGAATTATATTTTTATTAAGATTATTCCGCTACGCTCCAAAAATAAACTTAAAAAAATAAAATATAATAATCTTTTTCTCTGATTACGAGAAAAAACGTTCACTTCGTTCTCTCAAACAAATAGAATTTTTAAAAAATATATTTCTCTACACTGCGTTTCATTCAAAACAATTTTTAAAAATAATAAAAGATACGCTCTCGAACAAAAAACGCAAAGGCAGAACACACAGCGAAGCCACATTCGCCTATTTTTCTAACTACATTTTCAGATTTTGTCAAGAGTGCTGAAATTCAGGCGCCCGATTAATAGCGGCGCTATATCGGATAGTGTCTTAATTTTAGTACTATTGTCACAATATGGAAATACGCACAGCGAGACAGAAAAAAACAAAATAGTAAAATTACAAGTAGAAATATAATTAATAGAATAAAAAAAATATAAATTTAAATTTAAAATTTAAATTTATTGAGCAACTTCAATAACAGGTCTTCCATTATCTGATTTCTCTGACTCAAACGCCTTTAAAATCTTCTTAGAATCATCCTTAGAAACTGTCATAAATGAAAAAGCTCCACATAACTTAACATCCTTAGGTCTAACACTTCCTGATTTCTCAGAAACATACTTAGATAAAGAATCAGTTGTAATTCTATCGTGAGTTCCTTTAGCAATAAATAATCTTACATCATCACCAGAAATAGATGGTCTTCCACCGTTTGATTTATTACCATATCTATCTCCACCATCTCTTGAACCGAATCTATCAGAACCTCTTGAGTCTCTTCTATCTCCGTCTCTTGAGAATCTATCTCTAGAATCTCTTCTGTCTCCATCTCTTGAGAATCGGTTTCCACCATCTCTAGAACCGAATCTATCAGATCCTCTAGAATCTCTATCTCTGGAACCAAATCTATCTCCACCACGGGAATCTCTATCACGAGAACCAAATCTATCATTTCCACCACGGGAATCTCTAGAAAATCTTCCACCATCACGACCACGAGAATCTCTATCTCTAGAACCTCCTCTTGAATCACGTCCACCACCGAAACCTCCAGCAGCCATTCTTTCATGAGCAGGATTAGCAATTGCTTCCTTATGTAACATCTTATGTAATAAAGCAGAAACTGCTCCTTCTGGACCAAACTTTTCAATTAATGAAGTAGTCATCTCTTGAAATTTCTTATGAGCTCCAGTAGACATAATAGTCTCAATCTCTTTCTCAACTCTATTTGCATTACTCATAGCTAAATCAGCAACAGTAGGTAAAGTACCTCTCTCAATAGTTGAATTATTAGTTATTCTCTCTAATTTTCTAACAACCCATTCTTCCTTAGGTCCAATGAAAGTAATTGCAGTACCTTTATTTCCTGCTCTTCCAGTTCTACCAATTCTGTGTACATAAGTTTCTAATTCTTGAGGAATTGAAAAGTTAATAACATGAGATAAGTTTGAAACATCAATTCCACGAGCAGCAACATCAGTTGCAACTAAAATGTGTAATTTTTGATCTCTAAAGTTTTGTAAAATCTTCTCTCTCTTATTTTGAGCAATATCACCGTGAATTGCATCAGCTTGATACTTATTCTTTCTTAAGAATTGAGCAACTTCGTCAACATCATTTCTAGTCTTACAAAATACAATACCATAAAAGAAATCTTCTAAATCAATAATTTTAGTTAAAGCATCGAATTTTTCAGAGTATCTTAATTTATAATAAATTTGTTTAATTAAATCACTATTAAATTTCTTCTTAGCAATTTCAATAACTTCATGGTCTCCCATATATTTTCTAGTAATTTTCTTAATCCCTTCAGGCATAGTAGCTGAAAATAAAAATACTCTTTTAGTATCATTAGCAGCTGCTAAAATAGTTTCAATATCATCAATGAAACCCATATTAAGCATTTCATCAGCTTCATCTAAAACAAAATAATCAATTTCAGCAAGTCTTAAAGACTTTCTTTTAATTAAATCCATAACTCTTCCAGGAGTTCCAACAACAATATCGCAACCAGCCTTTAAATCTCTAATATGATTAGTAATAGGTGTTCCACCGTATACTGACATAATATGTAATCTCTTCTTACCTAAGTAAGATTTAATCTCTTCAGCAACTTGAATTGCAAGTTCTCTTGTAGGAGCTAAAATAATCGCCTTAGGAAATTTATTCCCAACTTGAATTTTTTGAATTAAAGGTAACCCAAAAGCAGCTGTCTTACCAGTTCCTGTTTGTGCTAAACCTAAAACATCTTTAGTTGTTTCTAAAATCACAGGGATTGCCTGTGCTTGAATTTCAGTACAAAATTCAAATCCTTTCTTTTCTAATGCTCCTGTAATTTCTGTATCGAAATTGAAGCTATCAAATCTAGTTTTTTCATCCATTTTTTTTTAAATCAGCAATTTAAAAAAAATGATATTCGTAACTCACCAAATATTTAATGTATATATTAATATTTGTACAAATTAATTAATTATCATAATTTTAACTATCGCTATAGTTTTTTATTATCGTCCGAGAATTCCAAATCAAATATATATATTATTATATCGTATAATAAATAATTGATTAAATCATCTTATCTATAATCACTATCCAAAAACTAGAATAACTAAATATCTAATAAATAAAAATTGTAAATAACTATTCAATTTCTAAAATTAAAGTATTATTATCATTACCGCAATGATTGGATAAACCGTATGTAAATCTATACATTGTATAAATTTATGCGCCAAATACATCTTTCAATGTATTTACTGTTTAAGTATCATCCAACACTAACGGGCAATTCATAAAGAATTATTTATATGCTAAAAAAAAGCATATGCCAAAGACAAATTGTCTTCATTTTTAAGTATGTCAAACGACCTCTAGTAAATAATAGTTAGATAGAGTTTATAAATATGTAGTTGAAATATAATTCACACTTAATAAAATATAAAAAAATAAAGACTTAATTTTTTAAAATAGTCACACTTAGTAACAACTAACATATCTTTATAAATAAACACATACTTATTTTATTATGACAATTAAACCGAATCTAACAACTATATTAAGAGCATCTTTATTATTTTTAGCTTCAAATCAAGTATTAGCAATTAACCCAACTGAAATAGAAAAAGCTTTTGAAGAAGAGTGTATATCTAAACATGAAGTTAAATTAATAAATAACTACAGTGGACACACAAGCGGAGATTTTTCAAGTTTATTAAACAAAACAAATAAACAATTTAATACAGGAGATTATACAATCAGTTCAGAATTAACAACACTTATTAACTCAGATTTAACTCAAATACAAAATTATATATCTGGAATGAAAGATAGAAACAAAGGAATTGAAGCTATAGGAAAGTGTATACTTAAAGAATTTCCTAATCGAATAGATGAAGTGTATGATGAAATGTTAGATGAAATTGGGAGAGGAGTAAAATCATGCCATCAATTAGAAAGAATTTTATCAATACACTATATCCAAAATGAAGAAACAAAAGAAAAAGGAATTGATATGTTACACGAACTATCATCTGAATTAGTAACTATTGAAAAATATGCGATAAATAATAAATATGCAACTGAAAAAATTAAAATACTTAAAAACGTAATTTTTGAAGATTTTATTATACATTCAACAAATAATTGTGGAGACGTTAAAGGATATAGATTTACAAACCTAAATGGAACAATTGGAGGATTTGTAGAAATTACAGCAACAGTAGATAAGAATAATAAAAATATACATCTTGCAAAAGGAGTGAGTGTATGTGAATATGCTGAAATAAATGATGGAACACTCTTAGGTAAAGCAACAATCACTGGAGACCATGTAATGAATGCAGGTGAAGTATCAGGAACTGTAATATTGTCAGGAGGAATAAACAATGGAGCAAAATTTACACAAAACTCAAAACAAACAGAAGGAATAGCACATCCTTGGCAAGAATTCACAGGAGGATACAAATATTCAGGTGAAACTATGTTTGAAAAAGTTTTAAGATATATAGAAAACAAATACTATAATATTAATAAATCAAAACGTGAGATTGAAGTATTCAAGGCGCCTAATCATACAAAAGAAGAAATTCAAGCAAAACAATACATGGGAGGACTACGACAAAAGATTTCAGATAAAAAAAAAAAAATCGCAGCAGATTTTGAGAGTATAATGGAATTTAGTAAAGAAGCTGATAATAAAAGAGGTGAACTTGTAAATACAAATACAGGACTAATAAATGAAATTAAAAGGCTTGAAACTGAATTGAGGTCAAATAAATGAAACCTCAATTAAAAACAACTCTAGCAACATTGTTATCAATAGGAACATTAACACTAGCGCCACAATTCGCGCAAGCACATGAATGTGGTGATGTTATAGGAAAATACCACACAAATCAAGATGGATCAAAAGGAGGATTCATCCAATCTACAGCATTCATTGACTCAAGTGTATATATTAGTCCAAACGCAAGTGTCTGTGATGATGCAGTTGTATTAAGCGGTAAAATATTAGATTATGCAGTTATAGAAAATAAGTCAGAGTTTAATGGTGGAATAATTTCACATCTTTCAAGAATGAGTGGTGGTGTAAACAACGGAGCAATCTTTAAAGGTGATACAAGACATACGTCAGGAACAATTGGAGAAGGATACACATTTAAGGGAACATTCGAATATTCTGGGCAAGATTTAGATAAAGGTATACATTACAAAAAAAGAGATAAGATTTCAACTCAAAGTCCTAAATTTTTATTAGAAGCTAAATTAAACAAATTAAACTTAGAAATTGAAAATAATCCTGAAATAACTGAAGAGATTAAAGCAAATCTCGCTGAAAGCTATGATAATGTTTTAGAAGATTATAATAAATATAATAGAAGAATTAAAGAATTAAAAACTCAAATAAATCAAAAGAATAGAACAAATAATATAATGTCATTAGAACGAAATCTTACAAAATTATTAAATGATAGAAATCATAAAATTAATTTTTTAGACAAAATTAATAAAAATCCAAATTATAATCCAGATGTTAAAAAATCAACAAGAATTGAAATAGATGAAATTAATGATGATATTTGTAATTCTATTTCAAATTTAAAATCATATAATGTACTAACTGACTCATCTATTTGTATAACACGAGAACAAAGACAAGAAATAAAACAAGCAAAACAAAGTAAAATAGAAACAAAATTAAATAACTTAGATAAATTGGCAAAAAAACAATTTGATTCAGTGATAAATAAGTATTGGATAAATGGAGAGATAAATATGGGTATAACTCCTGAATTTGGATTAGAATATTTCTATAGTCGACAAATTAACGAACAAAGAATAAAACCAGAATTAAAATGGTGTATATTTTCAATGAATTTTAAAAATAAAGATTATAAAGATATTAACATGAATTTAAATGAAAATATTAATTTTGAAGAGGGAGATGGATATTTTAAAAATAGTAAAATGACTATTATATCTCAAGGGAATAAAAAAATTAGAGAGGTAAGAGGTAACAATAGTATTCATATTCTAAAAAAATTAAAAAAAGTTATTGATACTTGTCAAAAGAAAAAACCAATACTTAAAGAATTAAAAGTAAGTATGTATGAATAAACAACAAAAAGAAAACTATAAACTAGTACTATAAGTACAGAAATATTCAAAACCATAAAATAAAATGAACCAACAATTAAAGTTAGCAGGACTTAGTTTACTACTTACAACTTCACTATATTCTCAAAACGCAAATGCAAGTTATCAATTCATCGAAGCTGACAAACACGCATTTGAAAGATACTCAAAAAAAAGTGATTATGTAGGAAAAAAACATGTATTAGTAATAAGTAATGAAATAGAAGTTTATGTAAAATCAGTTGAATTCAAAGATTGTAAAGCAACTGTTTCATACATTAATAATGAATTTAAAGATAGTTTTAGTTTAGGTGACATTTTAATTTAGGTATTGCAGATGCAAGCGATACAACTAGTGGAAAAGAATTTATAATGATATACCATAGAGAGAATATAGGTTTAAAACTTTTATTACATATAACAAATGATAAAGAAAAACAAACAAAAATAAGAAAACTAGTAAGGACACATATGACATATTGTGTAGATGAAGTAAACATAAATTAGAATAAGATATATTTATCCTAATTTAACTATTCTTTAACTATATCATATACATGTATATAAAGTTTAAATCAATATAATTCATATGACACAAATAAATAACACAAAAGGATTAGGTTTAGTATTAGCATTAGGACTAGCATCAACTCATGCAAGTGCAAATCCAAACAATACTAATATTTCTCCAGATTATTTAAATCATAAAAGATTTGAAAATGTAGTAATTAATAATAAAGGATTGGAATATTCATCAACTTTAAGATTTGAAAATTGTAACATGCTTACATACCCAAGTAAAATTACAATTAACAACACAGAAAGTGCACATTTCCTTTTAAGTAATCCACAATTTATAACTGAGAATACACAATACTCAACTCAAAATTCTATAACATATAGTGTTAATTTAAGATTTAAAATAAATCGAAACATATTTAATATAGAATTTGAGCATAAGAATAAACAAGAACAAGAAGCAATGAAGTTTTCTTTAGACAGTTATATCTCAGATTGTAGAATTAATATATAATATAATTAATTTTAATTATATAAATCATGATAATATTAATCTGAATTTAATTTAGAACGATGCCCAGAACGTCCAGCAACATTAAATGAAAAATAAGTGCATTTTTTAATAACACTTCCTGTGTTTTCTAAAATCTGTTCAGAAGTAAATGTATTAATCATAGGACTATAAAAATCAATGGCAAATTCATTACTTATTTCAAGTTGTAATGTTTTAAGTAAATCAAGATTTGGTGAATTTAGATATTCATTAATCGAATTAATCATAAGTAATTCTTTTTTTCTAGCACCTACACTAAACTGATGCTGTCCTTGAGCAATAATATTCCATCTATTTGATGAAACAATTTTAGGGTCTGCACTAAACAAAATATCTTCTAAATTATCTAGTCCGGCTCTAACTAACAAATCTTTGTTTAAAGATGCAAGTTTTAAATTTAAGTTATAACTAGAATCATCACATTTTTTAATATCAAACAAAACAGGTGATAAAGATTTATCATATTTTTTTTTATCAACATAAGTAAAATCACAGAATACATCTAACAAATCAAAATTTAACTCACCAGAGATTAGATTTTTAAAATATCCAACTCCTGAATCTAAAGTAATTTCTGTATTAGAAAATTTATCTGATAAAGTTTTATTTACAGATTGAGGAGTTACATTTGAAGAATTAACATCAACAGTATAAGATACAGTAGAACTTAAATCAAAAGTTATATCTTTTAAAGTTAATTTTTGAATAATTTTAGTAATAGTTTCTAAATCAAAATTTCCTAAATCTATTTGATTATTATCAGAATTTAAAACTTTAGGGTCTAAAAATATATCACTTCTTTCCATAATATAAATATATTATTAGTATTTATAAATTTAATCAAATCCAAAACCACTCATTGATACATAATCTCTAAAATTATCAATAGCTTCTTCACCCATAGTGTTTCTTGAAATTAACTATGTATTAGAATCTTTAAAGTGATTAACCATGTCCAGTACTCTAATAACATTATAAAATTTATTATTTCCAAATCCAGGTTCAGATACGATTTCTAAAGGATTTACTAAAATAATTCCATACTTGTCTGAATTATTGTGGAGTTCTCTAAGTGCTGTATTTATTTTAACCTCCAGATGATTCACAACCTAAAAGAAGCACATTAAACATACTGTGTTTATAAATGAAAACTCATTAATAATACTATGACAATTGAAGATTTTAAAAAATTAGGAATTGATGGTTCTATATTACAAGTAATTGAAGAGCAAGGATTTGTATCCCCAACTAAAATTCAAAATAAAGCAATTCCACAAGTATACGCAGGAAAAAACATAATCGCAACAGCTGCGACAGGTTCAGGAAAGACATTAGTATTTGTATCAAGAGTATTACAAATCGCAAGACCAGGATATGGACTACAAGCAATAATTATGCTTCCAACACGTGAACTAGCACAACAAGTAGGACAACAATTTAAACTATTTGCAAAATATAAACCTTTAAACATTATGATTACATATGGTGGAGCAAACATTAAAACACAAAAAGATGATTTACAAAACGTTGATGTATTAATTGGAACTCCTGGAAGAATTTCAGACTATTTAGAACAAGATTTATTCTTAGTAGGAAAAGTTAAATGTGTAGTTTTAGATGAAGTTGATGCAATGATTAGAAACGAATTCCAATCAGACATTAAATTTATTTTAGAAACAACACCAAAGAAAAAGCAAACTCTTGTATTTTCAGCAACAATCGACAAAGATATGTATAAATTATTAAAGAATCAAATTAAAGATTCAAAGTTAATTGCAGTAGAAAAAACAGTAGATCCTAGAAAGTTAAAGCAAAACTATTATATGGTAGAAAAAGATGAGAAATTATCAGTTCTAGCACATTTAATGGAACACGAGAGAGCAGGTTTATCTATCATTTTTGTAAATAGACAAGATATGGCAGAATTTTTAAAAAAGAATTTAAGAAAAACAACAACTCTAAAATATGAAATTATTCACGCAGATATGACTCAAGGAAGAAGAAACAGAGTAATTAAAGATTTCGCAAATCAAAAATTCGATGTTTTAATAACTACAGACATGGCAGCACGTGGATTAGACATTGAAGGTGTAACACACATCTACAATTACCAATTACCATCTCACACAGAAAAGTACATCCACAGAATCGGAAGAACAGCAAGAGCTGGAGCAACTTGAAAAGTAATTAATCTAGTAAATAAACAAGAATTAGAAAGATTATCAGAAATTGTACGAGCTCACAAGATTTCAGTTGTAGAAAAGGAATTACCTCACTACAATAAGATTGATGCTAAATTTGAGATTAAAAAGAAGATTGAGAAAAGATAAATAATTAAATATTTTATTTAATTCACACTTTTAAATATACTAATTCTATACAAACACTTTAAAATACATTACACTCCGATATCATAAAAAGTATCAAGTAACTTTTATAAACAATAAAAAGATATTATAAATATATTAAAATGAAAAATAAACTTTTAACTACATTAATTCTAACATCGCAACTATTAACACCAAACACATCTATCTCTGCAACATTTAAACCTCATAAAACTCCAAAAGAAATAAGTATAACTCAAACTGGACTAGAAAATAAAGAATTTGATACATTATTTAAAAAAAACTGTAAACCAAAAAATTTAATATTACACAAAAACCAAAATGGGAAAGAAGGTGGAAAAGTATCAAAACATGCAAAAATACATCCATCAGCATACATCGGACACAATTCTATAATCTGTGGAGCTGTTCAAATTGGAAAAAATGTAATAATTAGAGGAGATACTGAGATATATAATGATAAACCAAATGCAACAATAATATCTGGTAATGTAATAATTTATGACTCAAACATATATAATTCAGAATTATCTGGATTTGGATATTATTACAATGAAGATTTAATTTATAATAGAAAAAAAAATTACACATTATTAGAAACTTTAGAAAAATTAGGTGCAAATAAAGAAAATTTATATGATACAAATGATAACTCACTATTGTTAGTAGCATCATATTTTCAAAATTCTCTCCAAATAAATGATTGGTTCAACACGCACCCAAAAGCTAAAATCACACAAGATAACTTCTGTAAACTATCAATAGAATACATAAGTAGAATTAAAGTTGAAACACAATATGACCCATTTGATGAATTAGAAACACAAGAAATAGCAACATATGAATATAGACATGTTAAAAAAACAATTGATTTTAATGATAGAGATATAGACTTTAAAATTAAATTAA
>JABSQY010000026.1 GCA_013215525.1 Nanoarchaeales archaeon
AGTAGATGCAGCTGGAATTACATCAACAGATTTTACTGAAATGTTTAAAAATGTTTCAGATAAACCTGCAATTCGTAATATGGGTGGTGGTTTTTGGAATCACCAATTTTATTGGGAATCTATGTCTGCTAGTTGTTCTGGACCTGAAGAATTAGTTGATATGCATAAAGCAATTATTGATTCTTTTGGAAGTTTTGATAAGTTTAAAGATGAATTCTCAACTAAGGCGGCTTCCGTTTTTGGTAGTGGTTGGACTTGGCTTGCAGTTGATTCAAATGGAAAGTTAGTTATTTATAATACTGCTAACCAAGATAACTTTATGATGGATGTTTGTCCAAATAAAGAAACACCAATTTTAGTAATTGATGTTTGGGAACATGCTTATTATATTGATTACCAAAATAAAAGACCAGCACACATTGAAGAATTTTTCTCAGTGATTAATTGGGATAAAGTGTCTGAAAGATTCTTATCCATTACAAATAAATAATTTTAAATTTTAAAAATTATTTATTAGGATTTTTTATTCTAAGTTAAATAATATTGTTCCAAGTCTTAGTATGTCAATGTTATGTTCTATTGCTATTTTGTAATCTCTACTTGTTCCAGCTGAAATTTTAAATTTTGGATGTTTATTCTTTATTTTAGTTAATGTCTCAAATTCTAAATCTTTTTGAGATTTTGTAAATTCTCCAGCACCCATCCCAGAGATACCAAGTATATTAATTCCATCAAATTGTTTTACTTTATTGTAGAAATTTTCAAATTCTGAAATTTCAATTCCAGATTTAATATCAGTTTGTGAAATGTTAATTTGTATAAATATATTCATATTCTTTAAGTTATTTTTTTTAATTTGTTTAGATATTAATTCTAAATGTTTTAAACTTGAGACGCTGTGTATATATGAACAATGTTTCACAATGTCTGATATTTTTTTTGATTGTATATTTCCTATGAAATGAATTAAGTTTCTATCTAAATTTTTCTCTTTTATTGTATCAATTCTGTTTTCTCCTAGTCCGTAAAATTCTTTTAAATCTTTTGTTTGACTAAGTATTTCAATTGTTTGTTCTTTATTGTAATATTTTGAAACAACTAATATTTTTTTATTTTTTGCTTGCTTAAATGGTTGTAAATTTAGTTTCATTTTTTATAGTCCAAAGCTCTCTACGAATTGCTTCATCTCTCTATATTTATTTAAAAACTCATTTCCTTTTTTTGTTAATGCGAAAACATACTTATTATTTTTATCATTTTCAACTTTTTCTAATAAATTAGTTTGTTCTAATTCAGTTACATACTCGCGAAACATTTGACTTGATAGATTAGATTTGTTTTGTAGATTTGTTGGTCCAATTGTGTTGTTTGATTTTCTAATATTTGTTAGTATGTCAAATATCAAATCTAATCTATCTCTTTTTTTAGCCATTTTTTTATTGTTTTTATTTTATTTTTTTATTGTTAAATATAGAAGTATCAAAAATACTCCTATTGAAGTTACATTTGCGTATGTTTGAATTATTTCAAAAAAACCTAATAGTAATTGAATTACAAATGATATTGTAATTAAGATTAAACTTAATAAATAAAGTTGTGAATGATTATTTTTTGAATTTATATATTTTTCATATGAAATTATAATTCCATATATTAATAAGATTATTATTACAATGTAGAATAAGTATTCTTTTTGGTATGCAATGTAGGACAATATAAATGCAATTAAATTTAATATTAAAATGTTAAACCTATTATTTTTAATTTCTTTCCATACTAAGGAATAAATTAGTAAAAATACTGCCATTGCTAAAAAGTAATAATTTACAAATGTTAAAGATTCATATATTTTTAAAATTGGTGAGTTGTGTACTAGTTGTGTTGAGTTTATCCAAAAAGAAGATATTTGAGTTTTTGAAAATGATGTGATTGCGCTTAATCCTAAGAATAAGAATGCATTTGCAAAATGTTTAAATCCTTGATATGAACTTAGTTTGTAGAATTTCCTTGATTTATAATAAATTATAAAAGAAGTTAATAATATTGTTATAAATAATATTAAATCTAAATTATTTTTTAATATTTGAATTAAAGTTAGTAAATAATTGTATATCATAATTATATTATGGCTTTTTGTTTTTAAATAGTTATGGAGGTTAACTCCTTTTTATTTATATACTTAAAAATACTTTTATAGTTATGAAACCAAATAATAAAAGGAATAATAAAACAAATGAAAAAGAAAAAGTAGTTGATATGGAAGAAAATGATGGAAGTTATCAAAAGAGAAAATATAAGAAAATATATAAAAATCGTGATGATGTTGTAATCTCAGGTGTGTGTTCTGGAATTGGAGAGTACCTTAATATAGATACAAAGATTATACGTGTTGGATTTTTAGTTGGATTATTTATGACCGGATTTAGTTTTGTTATTGTATACTTAGTTTTGTGGATATTGATGCCAAATAGAGACTAGAAAAAATATAATTATAATATAATTTTAAATAATAATCTGAAAATTTATAAGTGTATTTTTATATCGCATATTAATGAAGAAAAAAATTAGTATTAAAAAAGTATTAAAAAACTTAGTTTTAGGATTTATAATAGTAGTTTTATTATTAGGAATATTTTTATTTTTTATAAATGGAACATTTTTAGAAAAAAGATATTTAGAACCGTGGAATAAAGATTATTACGAGCAATTTGAAGATGTTAGAATACAAGTAATTTCCCATGGACTTTTAGCTCCAAATGCACATAATAAACAATCTTGGAAAATAGAGTTAGATGAAAATAATTTATTAAAATTTGATTTATATTTAGATAACACAAGATTATTACCTGAAACAGATCCAAACCATAGACAAACAATTATGAGTCATGGAACCTTTTTAGAATTAGTTGACATTTCTGCTAAAAAATTAGGTTATAATGTAATATTTGAAATTTTTCCAGATGGAGAGTTTAGTGAAAATGTTAATAATACTGAGATTAATTTAAAACGTGTTGCAAGTGTTGAATTACTTAAATATGATAATATGAATTATACATCTACAAGTTATGATTCTATTTTTGATAGAGTAACTTCAAGAGTTCCTTATTTAGATAAACCTTTAACTCAAAATCAAATAAATGAAATATTAAATAGTAATGATTTTGAAGGAATTTCAATAGTGATTTTTCAAAATAGTGATGAATTAAAATACATAAAAAATCTTACACTTAAAGGAGTAGATATTGAATCTAAAGAAGTTGGAAAACTTAAAGAAACACATGATGTTTTAAGATATAGTGAATATGAAAAAAATAAACATAGAGACGGTTTAACTTTTTCTTCACAAGGAGGCTCAAAATTTGGACAATTTATTATGGAAAGTTTAAGTACAACATTCCCAATTACTTTAGAAAAAGAAGGAGAATATTGGTATGATGCCGCAAAAAAAAGAATTCCTAAAACTCCTGCATATATTATGATTTTATCTGAAAAAAATAATAGAACTACACATTTAAATATTGGAAGATTGTATAGTAGAATTCAATTAATTGGAACTAAATTAGGATTAAGTATGCAACCTACAATGCAAATTACACAAGAATATGCTGAGATGGCTCAGTTATATGAGCAGATGAATACAAAGTTTGCTGAAAATGGACAAAAAGTTCAAATGTTGTTTAGAACTGGTGAAGCTGAGAAGAAAGTTGGACATAGTCCTAGAAGAGATGTTATGGAATTAATTGTCGAATAAATAGATTAATGATAATTGAAGAAAAATTACAATTAAAAATGGAGTTTACCTCCTTTTTTATTATAAAGGATAAAAACTTCAATATATTATGAGTAAAGAAAAAAAAGAGAAAAACTCTAATAAGAAAGTAGATAAGAAAATTTCTGCTAATAAGAAAAAGGAACATAGTTCTAATAACTATGAAAGTAAAAAGAACCACGAACAAAAGCCAGCTAGAAAATTATATAGAAGTCAATCAGAAAAGATGATTGCAGGAGTTTGTGGTGGGCTTGCTGACTATTTTGATGTTGATGTGATTTGGATTAGATTAGTATTTTTATTGACAGCATTTACTGATGGTATTGGATTTATTGCATATATTATATTTTGGATTTTAGTTCCATTAAATCCAAATCAAAAAGAGAGTGAAAAAACTGTTGTAGAAGAAAAAGTTTCTGAAATTTCAGATAGAATTAAAAATTCTAAAGTTGAATCTTCAAAGGGAAGATTATTTGGAAGTTTAATTTTAATTGGAGTTGGAGGAATTTTATTATTTGAAGAATTTTTCTGGACAATTAATTGGAGTTCATTATTTCCTGTAGTTATTATTTTAATTGGAGTATATTTATTATTAAATAAAAAAGGTGAATAAGAATGGATGAAAATAATACACAAATTAAAAAAAATAAGATTGTGAAAAATACTACTAAACTTGTTTTAGGTAGTTTTTTTTTGATTTTAGGAATTTTAATTTTAATGATAAAGTTTGATATATTTCATATTAAATTTTGGGAAGTAATTAACATGTTTTGGCCAGTTGGATTAATTTTAGCAGGAATTTTAATTATTTTAAAACAAAGAGTATTTGCATTTTTACTTGTGATGTTTTGTGTAGTGTTTGGTTTAGTGTCGAATGTTTATGTGTTTGATGATAACAGTCTTGAAGATAGTATATTAATTAATGAAAAAAAAGAATTAAGTAATGAATCAGTTTCTAAAATTGTTTATGAATTGAATTTTGGAGCAGGAGAGTTAAACCTTTATAGTGGATTTGATTATGAATCATATAATTTAGATTTAACTACTTTTTATCCAGATAGAAAAGTTGATATTAGATTTGATGTGCGAAATAATGTTGAACATATTAGATTTAATAGAAATGGTGGATTTGAATTTGAAAATATTGGAAAAATATTTAATTTTGATAAACAAAATGAAGTATGGGATATTTTTTTAAACCCTTCCGTTCCAATTGAGATAGATATGAATTTTGGGGCTAGTGCGGTGCTTCTTGATTTATCTGAACTTATGGTTGAAGATTTAGATATGGATTTTGGTGCTAGTGATACAGAGATTATATTTGCAAAGTTTCCTACATATGCTAAAATTGATATGGGTGCTAGTTCAATTGAATTAAAATTTCCTAAAGATTATCAAGTAAGAATTGAAGTTGATGGTGGATTAATTTCAAATGAATTAGTAGGCTTTGAAAAAGTTGGCGATTTTTATTTAACAGAAAATTTTAAATACGATAAAGAATATATTAATATTAATATTGATGGTGGGGCATCTAGTTTAACATCAGAGTTTTATTAAAAATGGAATACAAAATTAAGAAAATCAAAAAGTTCCCAGTATTATTAATTGTTATAGGAATATTAGAACTATTTAAAAGTTTAAATATTTTTAATTTTGGATTTTTAGATTATTGGCCAGTTCTTTTAATTGTGATTGGTTGTATTATGATTTGGAATAGCTTTCTTGAATAATTTTACATAGTAAAATTATTCTTTTTTATTAGTTATTCTTTTTATTGGCTATTATTTAGTTTTACAAAGGTTTATAATTTTAAAAGTTTAAAATAATTTATGAATGTACTTATTACTGGGATTGCTGGTTGTGGAAAGTCTACTGTTGCAACAAAATTAAAAGAACTTGGATATGAATCTTATGATATTGAAAGTATTGATGGGCTTTTTGGAATGTATGATAAAGATACTAAAAAACCAACTAAAAATTATTCTAATGAAAGTTTAGAAATTATAAAACAAAATGAATGGATTTGTGATGCCAGTAAATTAAAAAAATTAATTGATAAAAATAATTCTGATAAAATCACTTTTTATTGCGGAATGGCATCAAATTTGTATGAATTACTTCCTTTATTTGATATTAAAGTTTTATTAGTTGCAGATAAAAATACAACTTTAAAAAGACTTAAAATGAGAACAGAAGTTTATGAATATGGACATACACATGAAGTTCAACAAGATATTTTAAGTTGGAAAGATAATTGGGAAAATGAAACTTTAAAAAAAGGTTTAATTAAAATAGATTCTAGTAAACCTTTAGAAAAAGTAATTAATAATATTTTAAGTATTAAAGAATTAGAATAAATCGTATAAAAATTAATTAAGTGAAAAATAGTATAATTTTTGTTTACGAAAATGTGTATTAAAATTAGTAAAAATTATTTATATAAAAAAAAATGAAGATTTAATCTTCACTATCATCAAAATTATTTTGATTCTTTTCTTCTAACTTATCTTGTTTTGCCCAATAAGCATCTTTTCTATTTTGTTTTGTAATTTTACGAAATACAGTGAATGTGTACCCTTTTTTCTCTAACAAAATTGATTTTGTCTCTTTTGTAATTTCATCAGCGTAAAACTGAATGTCACCTGTTGTTGTAGCGATTAGGACCTTAATTTTCACGATTTCGTGTACTTTTAAGTATTTATCAATTAATTCAATAAAAGTTCCTGTAATTCCCGCTTTACCTAGTTGAAACATTGGCTTTAAACCGTTTGCTTGTTTTTTTAAATTTTTAAGTTCTGCTTTATCCATAATATAAGAAGTCAAGATTAGTTTATAAATTGTTTAGGTCGATACAAATGATTTTATTAGAAAAATTTTAGTTAAAAAATTAAACTTTAGATTTACAACTATTAAGAGTTATAAATTTTTATATTGTTATAAATATTTATTTTTATAAATGGAAAAAATAAAATTAGATAAAAATAGTACTATTATGATAATTTTATTATTTATTCTTTCTAGTTTATTTATAGGAGCTTTAATATATTCTACTTATTTAAAAAATAATATATTTGAAGAAATTTCTTCAGATTTAAAATATAAAAGTACTGAGATAAATAGATTAGTTAATAAACTTGAAGATGATACTATTATGTTTGCAAATTCAAAAGAAGTTTTAGAACTATTTTCTTTAGAATTTCACGAACATGATTTTTCACAAGAATTAGTTTATCCAACAGGAATTAAAAAAAAAGCAGAAGATGTGACTATACAAATTGAAAATTACCTTAATGTATTTCCAGATAAAACTTTAGAGGAATTACAGAATTCTACTGAATTTAAAAAAATAGCAATACAAAAGGTAGGAGATACAGGTTATACAGCTATAATAGATTATAAAATTTCACAAATTATTTTCCATCCAAATAAAAATTTTATAAATTTTGATATATATAACTTTAAAGATAAATTTCCAGAGTTGTTTAAAATATTTGAAAATTCACAAGGAGGAAATGAGGCAGAAGGAATTTATAATTGGGAAGAAATAGATAATACAATATCTAAAAAATATATGTATGTTAAACCTTTAAAAGAAAGTTATAATTTGAACTATTCTGTAACTGCTACAACTTATATTGATGAATATAAATTTTTAAAACATGTTACAAATGAAATTGATTCAAAATTAAAAAAAAGTGTTTATGGATTAGGATATTATAATTTAGCTTTAATTTCAAAAGAAGGATATGTTATTTACAATACAAATGAAAATGAATCGCTAGGAATAAATCTTGCGTGGCCTGAATATAAAACTTACGGTATAACTAATAATTTTATTTTAGTTAAAGAAAATAATAAATTAATATCATATGGACCATATAATATATTTGGAGTTGAAGGTAATTTTATGTCAACTATTGTCCCAGTAAATAAAGATAATGAATTACTTGGATATATTATTTTAAAAAATAAATTAGATGAACTATTTAAAGTAATAAATGATGAACTTGAATTTGATACTTATAAAAGTTATTTAGTTAATAAAGATATGTTAATTATTAGTCCTTCTTTTGAAAATATTACAATGTTAATACAATCGGTTTATTATGAAGGTTTAGAGTTTTGTTTTGATAGTTATTTTAACTTAGAAAACATTAATAATAAAATAGAATTTAGAGAACATTTAGATTTTAAACGGGATGAAGTTTTAAGTAGATATGAAAAAATTGATGGGATTGATTGGTGTTTAATTTCACAAATTAATCAAGAAGAAGTTGAAGAAAAATCAAATATATTTGGATAATAATATCATCAATTCAAAAAATAAAATTCTTCTTTAAACTGTTTTGCTAATTTTTTATTCCTTATAATGATGAGATTTCGCATCTCACTCTTTTTTGGACGCTTACCTACGGGGCGCTAAAAAAGAGAGACCAAAAAACCTAATAATTCAATAAATTGAATTCTTCTTTGAATTGTTTTGCTAATTCTTTGTTTCTAATAATTATTAAATTTTCATCATTACCACTAACTCCACTTGCACTTGGATTCATTGAACCAGTTATCACATACTCTTCATCTACTATGAAAAATTTATGATGCATTGTATTCTTATTTTTATCTATACTAATTGGAAAGGTTTCATTTAATTCTTGTATCATTGTACCTTTTACATTTTTTAATCTATTCTCTACAACTCCCATTACGATGACGTTTGCGTTTGCTTTGTCTAATAGTAATTGTTCTATATCATTTTGCGTAAGTACAAAGTTTGCAAATAGTATCTCGCGTTCTGCTTTGTTTAGTATGTTTAAGGTTTTACTTAGACATTGCTCAGATGGACACATCTCGATATTTATAATGTATGTTTGGTTATCAGTTAGTGTTGTTAGATTTATTATTGGAAAATCAAAATTAGTTTTCTTTTTTTGAAATTTATTTTGTAATAAATTTTCATTAAATTCTTTATTATAAAAACTTGCTAAAGTTTTTGAATAAATTACTAACATATTATTGTTGTTTTTGTACAGGCCGTTTGGTGTTGGATTTGTAGAACCTGTAAGTACAATTTCATTATCAATTACACAAAATTTGTGGTGCATTAATTTGGAATTTTTATTATCTGTTTTAATTTCAATTTTAGAATTTCTTAACGGTTCTAAACCTTCTTCATCTTTGTATTTGTCTTCAATTATTAAATTAATTTCTACTCCTTGTTTTGATTTTTCTACAAGAAGTGAACTTGTGTTAAAATTATCAAACTCTTGAAATGCACAGTTTATTTGTTTGGTTGCTTTGTTTAAAGTATTTATTAATTGTGTACTGCAATTATCTCTTGGACAAAAATATATCTCTAAATTTCTATTTGATGTTTCATCAATTATTTGAATAGTATTAGTCTCAGTATTTTGTGTCGTATCTGCTCCAAATAATGATAATATAAATGTTGAAATTAGTATTAAAATTGTTCCAAATGTTAGATTTAATTCTCCTTTTTTAACCATACTATTTTAAGTATAAGTATAGTTTTAAACTTAGTGGATAACTGTGATAAGAATAAATTTAAATTTAGTATGATTTGTTTTTTAATTATTTTTTCTATGATGATTTTTTTTGAAAAATCTTATACAATTCCAAAAGTTGAAATTTCTGATTTAAGTTTAAGAGATATAAATAGTTTTACACGTGTTGCTGGATTTGTAAAGTATCAGAATTTACGTGGAGATAATTTATTTGTTGAATTTTGTTCAACTCAAGAATTTGATGATTGTATTAAATTAATGTTGTTTAAAACAAATAAAGAATTAAATAAAAATCAGAAATATGATATTATTGGAAAATTAACTTATTTTAATAATCATTTAGAAATAATTGTACGTCAAGTAAAAATAGATATATAAAAACTAGGTTTTTATACGTTTAATACTCTTTCTGAAAGATTTTCTTCACCATCAACAGTTACAACTCTTTCAATTTTTCCAACTCTTTTTGCTTGTCTTCTTGCAATATCAAAATCTTTTTCACCTTCTGGTAAAACAATATCTGTAACTTTAATTTGGTGTGAAATCTCAATTAATTTTACTTTATTCCTGTCTTCTAAGTCAAATACAAATTCATCAATAATTAAATCTTTCATATCACCAGGTAATGTTAATTTACAAAAGTCAGCTCCAAATTCTTTGTTTGGCTTTGGTAATGCTTTTTTAGTTGAATAAGTTAATCCATTATGTTTAATATTTAATAAAACATAATATTTATCCATTAATTTTACTAAATCTTTTAATACAACATCATTATCAATTGTGTATTTAAAAATCCCTCTTGCTTTTGAAACTTTTATAAATTTAAGACCTAATTTTTCAAATTCAGGAGATAAATCTTTATTCCAAAAAATTGTACCTTTTGCTCTAACTTCATTATTACCAATTTTTTCAGCGAAAATAGCTAATAATTCATCAGTAAAATGAAATGATGCGTATATTTTTACATTTGCTTTTGCAAATTTTAATTTTAATAAAGGACCTACAAAGTCTCCTCTACTATATCTAATGAACTTGTTGTGAAGGTGCTCAGTCATATTTCCTTCGAATAAATCTTTAATGTAGTGCATAATAAAATACTCGATAATATCTTTTATATATATTTGTTTTATTTTAATTGTAAATCATCAAGATTAGTTGTTTTGATGTGTCGTGTCTGTATAGTCGTGACAATTCAAAACGTTTATAAAGGTAGATATATTACTATAATTATGGTAATAAATACAGAATATTTAGCAATTAGTGTTATTTTTTTAGGTGGGATGTATTTTGGTTTTAAGTTAAAACAAGGACTATATAATATCGCAGGATATTATCAAAGTCGTAGAAATCCTTAGTTTTAGTTATTTGTTTTTTTATATATTTATAATATAATTAGTAAAATTTAATTTTTTAGTGTTTAATCAATTTGATTAGAATTAGTATATTTTATGATTTTATAAAAATGTGGTCATTTTGAATACAATGTATTCATAAATTGACTTTCACATTGACCAATTGTCAATGGAAAATTTTCTAATTAAAAATTAGAAAATTAATTGGATTTCCATTCGTCTAAACTTTTTTTAATTAGTTCAAAGTACTCATTTACGTTTAAGTCAATATCATCAATGATTTCTGCTTTATTTTTTGAAAAATATACAAACATAAATCCTCTATCTAAATTAACTTGTCTTTTCATTAAAAGACCCATTTTTAATAATTTTGAAAGAATTTTTTGAACAGTTGTTCTATCCTTTTGAACCTTATCTACAATTTCTTTAACTGATAATCCACCTGAACTTTTCATCATTTGAGAAAAAATTAAGTATTCGGAATCATTTAAATTATAATTACATTGTACTAAGTCTTGTAAAGTTACTCTTTTACATCTAAAATCTAGTTTACCCATAGTGATAAAAACATCACTTTTATTTAAAAAGGTTTGCCTAAATCGAGTAGTTGTGATGTTTTTATCATATGTTTTTAATAAGAAGTTACTTAATATTTATAATATAGTAAAGAATTATATTATTATGTTAAATGAATGGTTATCACAAAGTACAATTAAAAATTTAAAAAGTAATACTTCTAAGTTTAAATCTAGTGTACCATTTAATTATATTTCAATAGATAATTTTTTAGGAAATGAAAAATTTAATGAATTAAAAAAAATATGTTTAAAACAAGATTTTTATGTTGAAGATCATGATTTGTATCATTTTAAAAGAACTATTGATTATAAAAATTCTAAAGATAAAATCATTATTGACTTTTGTAATTTTTTGAAATCAAAAGAAGTTATTTCTTTTTTTGAAAAATTAAGTGGAATAAAATTAGATAATACAAAAATTGATGTACATTCATTACGATTAGAGTCTGGAGATTATTTGCTGTGTCACGATGATGATGTTCAAGGTAGAGCAATTGCATTTATTTTAAACTTTTCAGACTTTGAAGAAATTGATGGTGGAAAGTTAGAATTATTTAATTCACAAAATTCTAAACCAACCACAGTTTGTACATCAATTACTCCTAAAAATAATAGATTTAATATGTTTAAGGTAACTCCTGGTAAATCTTTTCATCAAATTGAAGAAGTTATGTCAGATAATCAAAGAAATTCAATTTCAGGATGGTTTTATAAAAAATGATTAATGATATTTATAGTTCAAAAAAAGTTATGGCTGATATGGAAGGTTTTTTTGAAGAAAATGGATTTTTACAGTTAGGTGATTTTTTATCTGAAAATTTTGAAGAGTTTAGAAAAACTCTTGAAGAAGAAAAGTTATTAGAAATTTATGAACCATTATTTTGCAAAAAGAAAATGCTTGATTTAAAAAATATTTTTAAATTAGAATTAATTAAAGTTATTGAATTTTTTAAATCAAAAGAATTTATGAATTTTGTAGAAAGTATTACAGAATTTGATTTGATTTTATCTAAGTTTGAAGTTAATGTTTATTCTCATAAAGATTTTATTATTTTAAATGATGAGACCCCACGAAATGAAACTATCTCTTTAATTTATGACTTATCTGATGAGTTCTCTGAATTCATGGGAGGGATGCTTACATACACAACAAAACAAGAGGAAGTATTTTATTTAGAACCTGCTTTTAATTCTTTATCTCTTTTTTACGATCCTGTTGAAATTATGAAATATTTAAAATACTTAAATAATAAATGTGGAGATAAAAAACTTGTAAGAATTGAAATGGAATTTTCAATTACTGAGAGTAATATTTAAATTAAGTATATAGTATATTTAATTTATAGAATTATATTTTTAAGAAATAAAAAGTTATCAAATTTTATCTGAAGATAAAATTAAAAATTATTTAGGTTTTAGAAACCTAGTCCACGTAAAATTGATTTTAGTAAAGAATTTTCTTTTTCTAAATCTTGAATTTTTCTTTGGTACTCTCCACTGTGTACTCTTCTTGCTAATTGATGATATTGTCTAGCAGTCTCAGATTTAGGTCTGATGTGTACGATTGGTCTTTTTCTATAAACTGCTTCACGCATATGTTTATCTTCCATAATTACACTTGTAATTGGAGTTTCTAATAAAGATTCAATTGCTCTTAATCCTAAGTCAAAATTATCTTTACGAACTTTATTTAACACAACACCACGAACTGGAATTCCAATCTCTTTAGCTAATGTTACAATCTTAAAAGCGTCAGTTACAGCAGGCAGTTCTGGGTTTGTAACTAATAATACTTCATCAGCGTTCTTTAGAACTGAAATTGATTCATTTCCTAATCCTGCTGCAGAGTCTACAATTACATACTCACACATTTCCTTTAAATCATTGAAAATCTTTTTTAATTTTCTTGAATTAATTTCACTAAAACTTCTTACAGATAAACTTCCTGGAAGTAATTTAAAACCTAACGGATGAATATAAATTGCATCAGCTAAACTTGCCTCTCCTTTTAATACATCATTTAATGTGATTGGGAATTTTGTAAATCCTAAATGTAATCCTACATTTGGAGTTGTTAAATTTCCATCAACTAAAATAACTGATTTTCCGTGTTTTGCAAGTGCAGATGATAAATTTACTGATGTTGTAGTTTTACCAACTCCACCTTTTCCGGAAGATACTACGATAACTTTTCCTGTCATAAAATTAATCTACCAAAAGGGGTATTTAACTTATTATCACTACTTTAAAATGGAATATTTGGAGTTTAGATATTAAATATGATAAATAAAAAATAAAATAATAATAAAATAAGTATTAATGTGTGTTTTAAAATTTAAAATTAGATAAAATAATGTGAAAAAATAAAGATATTAATTTTTAGTTTAAACATTAACTGCGTTTAAACTTGCGCAAGCTTCTTTTAATCTTGCGTAAAATTCGTGAATTTTAACTGTATTAATTACGTATTCTTCACCATCAATGTATGATACCATACATAAATTTTTTCTATACTCTCCAATTGAATCATATTCAGATAATAATAATTTTTTTAATAAAAAGTAATCAGATAAATCAATTTCAATTCCTCTTTGTACTAAAGTATCTGTTAAAATTTGAATCTTGTGAAATGCTGTTGCTTGTGATAATTCTTCATCTCCAACATATGTTGTATATGCTAAAGCGAAAAAATGTTCATATCCAGTAACTAAAGTTTCCATCACTTTTCGTAACATTTCTGTTGTTCTTGTAAATTTACAAGATACAAAAATCATATGTTCGATACTACTTAAGTGTCTTCTAACTTGTCCTAATTGCTCCATTGTATCTTCCATTTTTAATTATTATTCTGTTAAGTTAACAATTGCTTGCGCAATGTCACCTTCAACTTGTTTTAAAGTAGTTTCTGCTACTTCTTTACTAACTTTTGCAGATTCTGCAACCATTTCAATATCATCTGATGAAATTGAGATTACAGCTTTTGGTAGAACTGTATCAAATTTACCTGATAATTGAAAAGTTACTTGACCTTTCATTGTAATTTTTTGAACATCTGGATTTCTAAACACTAATGTTTGTCCAGTTAAAGTTTCAATTGTAACTTTTGTTGCAGTTAATGACTCTTGGGACATTCCCATTTGTTTCATCATTTGTTGCATTTGTCGTGGGTTTACTCCTGGAATCATTTTAGATTAACCCGTTTCTCTTCATATAATGTAACATACCTACTAGAAATACTGTAAATAACGCCGCATATACTACAAGTTTAGGACTAAACTCGAATCTTGTCTTTAAAGAAGTTGATACACCACCAATTAAACCACCTTGAGAGGAAGGCATAGATACACCTTGTTTTTTTGCCATATGAAAAGTAATGATTGATTGTATATAAAGGTTTTGAAAAATAGGTGATTTTTGGAAGAAAAAATAAAAATAAAAATTGGAAAAAAAATAAATTTATCTTATCAATTATTTTCAGATATAAATTTATTATTTGAAATTGGTTTGTGTTTACTTGATCTAAAAGGTGAAACTGATTTTTTAAATTTATCTACAATATCAGATAAACCATTAGTTGTTAAAAAATATTGTCTATCTGCATTTATATAATGTCTAAACTCACCAATATATATAAAATCTTCAAATTCTTTTTTATCTGTAATATCAATATATTGCATATTTATATAATAATCTTCGTCCCTTATAGGCCTAATTTTGAATGGACTAGAAGTTTCTTCCAGTTTATTACAAATATCATCTTTCTCACTAATATAACCATCACTTGAATAAGTCCAAGGTGATTCTTTGTCACAAGGACGAGGAATATTATATAAAAAAGAATAAGTAATAATTTTCTTTATTGATTTAAAATCTTCTTTGATAGACATAGTATAATTACAAAAAGAATTATCAAGCGTACAATTACTACTTGTTACTAACTTGAAATGTGTTATAGCAACAATTCCATTACTAAATTTTTTAGAATATTCTATAAGTCCCCTATTTATATTAAAATATGTTAAATCCATGTCTCCTATGTGTTCATTATATGTTTTATTAAAAAAATTAATAAAAAGGTCTTCCTCAGAATTACTTGTTAGTTTTGTTTGTTCATTAAATCCAATATTATTCTCTTCTATGTCAACTTCAAAATTTAAATCTCTACCTAAATTATCTATTTTTCTGTCTATATCTTCTGGCCCAAATATCCTCTCTGCTAAATTTTTGTTTTCCAAATCATATACCCAACCTAGATGAGGTGAATTTTTAGTAGCATCCCCTAAACTTTTATAAGGAGCTATTATTCGAGGACAGTTATCTCTTTGATGATATGCCATTAAACTTCTATTTAATCTTTTATTTTTTTCATCAAATGTTTCTTTGGTTTTTTTAAGATTATTCAAAATAAATTCGAGTCCCACTATTAAATGTTTTTTTATCATAAAATAAATAGTATAAAAACATACATAAACAAGAGTAATTCTTTTTAGAATTACAAAGTACATTTATAAATCCTATAAGTATTGGATATTTATGGAATTAGATATATTAGAAGAAATTGGTTTAACTAAAAATCAGATTAAAGTTTATTTATCATTATTAAAATTAGGTTTATCACCAAGTCAAGAAATTATTATTGATACAAACCTACATCGTTCACCAACATATGATGCACTTGAAAAATTAGAAGAAAAAGGACTTATAAGTACAATTGTTAAAGATTACAAAAAACATTTTCAAGCAGAATCTCCAAATAATTTGTATTCTTATTTAGAAGAGAAAAAAATTAAACTGTCAAAATTAATGCCAGAACTTGAAAAATTAGAAAATACTAAAAAAGAAAAAATAAATGCTACAATCTACAAAGGAACCGAAGGTCTTAAAGCAATTCATAATGATATGTTAAAAGAAGGTATGCAAATTGATGTTTTAGGTGGAAAAGGTTTAATTTTTTCTGAATTAAAATATTTTATAACTCAATGGGATAAAAAAAGAGTTAAACAAAACATTAAGTGGAGAATTATTTGGGATAATGAAAATATAAAAAATGAAATTATTAAAAAAAAACTTGTTACTGGGAAAGTAATTCCAAAAGAATTTCAAACATCTTCTGTGATTAATATTTATGGAAATAAAGTTGCTATTTTTTCTTGGGAAAATAAAACTCCCGACGCTTTTGTTATTGATAATAAAGAAATTGCAAACTCATTTAGAAAATGGTTTGAATTGATTTATGAAAAAATTTAATTAAAAATATAAAATTTAATTAATTTATTCCCATTAATGAAAATAAAAATTGTGGTTTCATTGTGAAAAATATTAATAATAACACAATCCAGGACAATGTATGATAAATTCTATTCCCCCATACTTTTCCACAAAATTTTCTAAAGATTGTTGATGATACTTGTCCACCATCAGTTATCCAAATTGGTAGTAAATTCATAATTCCAATTGCGATGTTTAAAAACCAAATCCAAAATATTGCTCTTTCAAATCCTTCTGGAAATGCTCCAATCCAACTGTACTCTTCTTTGTTTACTAAATTCATTTCAAGTCCTGATATCCCAATCATTCCTTTTTTATTATTATCTAAATTTTCAAATGTCTCAAATGTATAATTTTCAACCTTTGTGTTATTAGACTCATCTATTGATTCGATTTCTAATGTTATTACCTCATTTGGAGTTAAGTTTTGAAAATCTTTGTAAATTTGTATTGTATCATACTCCCCATTAAATGAAACTATTTCTCCAGATTCAATTTGATTATATAATCCACTTTGATTCATTACTGAATTAAATTTAATATTTTCAAGTTCCATAGTTTTGTCAATCAATGGGCCTGCGGCAAATATCCACACTGCTAAAAATAAAAATCCAAATATAAAATTTGATGTTGAACCAGCCCCCATCACTGCAACTTTTTTCCACCAAGAAATTTTATTTAATTCGATTTGGTCAGGTTCTACAAATGCTGCTGGCATTAATGGTACTATGATTCCTAAAAATGCAAATCCACTTGATTTAATTTTTACTTTAAATCTTTCTGATATTACTCCGTGCGCGAATTCGTGAACTATTGCTAATATAAATAATGCAATTATCCAATATACAAATGGTACATAAAATACTGGAACTGCAGAATCTAATCCGTTTTCAGTTTGAATAGGTAATACTAACCCACCACCTTGCGTAATTCCATTGTCTACAATAAATCCTAGTTGCCAGAACATAAATATAAATGATGCAAACATTCCAACAATTCCTATGAATGCTGATAAATATGCTAGATATAAAAAGAGTGTTGGGTGTTTACTTGACCAGTGTGTCATTTTACTTAATCCCCAAGTTGTTTTGTACATCATCATATACATTAATGGAAATGGTCCGGAAACTTCTAAATTTTTTCGTTTTACATATAAAAATATTGAGAGTAATATTACAAATATTACAAATGCTAAATTGTTTTGAATAAATTCTATCATATCAATATTTGTATTTGGTTGTTTTTAAAATAACGTTTTCACTTTGTAAAAACTTATTAAATTTTATAAATAATTCAAGTTTAATTTAATTAAATAGTTACATTTATTTTAAAGTTACAAACTTTAAGTTATTATTATTTTAAATTAATTCTAGAAATTTACTTTGTATAATTTCTAAGATTTTTTTAAATTTTAAAATGAAAATGTTAAATAAACTAAAGAGTAATCCAGTTGTTATGTTTTTTACAAGTTTTCAACTTATGTATCAATTTTCACTTGGTGTAGTTGTTCCGTTTTGGTCAATTATTTTATTAAATGCAGGTTGGGAAACTTTAGAAATTACTTATTTTTTTGCAATTAGCGCTTTTGTTGTGTTTTTGTTTGGTGGAGTTGTAGGAAAATTTGCAGATTATATTGGAAAGAAAAAGATGATTCTTACTGGTTTAATTATTCAAGCTAGTTTTTTTATTTTATATTTTTTTTTCATTCAAAATTCAACAGTTATTTTAATTGCTAGAGTGTTTGAGATATTTGCTTTTATGTTAATTGGAATGGTTGGATTATCTGCACTTGAAGATTATCTTGAAGATTCCAATCGAGGTTTTTGGACTGGAATATTTTTAGGTGTTGGAGCGATAGGAATGTTAATTGGTCCAATTATTGCAGGTTATATTGCAGAAGTTAATTTGCCTAAGGTTTTACTTCTTGTATCCGCTGTAATTACTGTTCTTAGTATTTTTGTTTTAAATAAAATTCCTATGAAACATAATAAAGTTAAACATAGTTTTAATTATTCTGATTTAAATCCTTTGTCAGAAGTTAAACGCTTTTTATCTTTTAAAAAATTACGTGGAATGGCGATACTTGGAATTTTGATGAATTCAAAAGCTCAAATTTATGCTATTTTTTTTCCAATTTTTGTGATTGAAACATTAAATTTGCCGATTTATTATGTTGGTTATTTATATTCCATTCCAGTATTTTTTCATTTGTTTCAAGCAATTTTCGGAAAATATTTTGATAAAGTGTCAACAGAGATGGGAGTTTTGATTGGAGTTAGTTTAAGTTCAGGTGCAATGTTTATGTTTCCATATATTAATAATTTATGGCAGTTAGTTATTTTATTATGCGTGTTTGGTCTTGGGTCTTCGATTTGGAATGTGACTGCGTGGAGTTTGATGGGAACTATTGCTAAAAAGAATGAGATGGAAGGCGAGATTAATGGAACTTATATGTCAATTGCAAAGTTAGGTGTATTTGTTACAACATTATTTTCTGCTGGAATTATTGCAACATTTGGGATTGAGAGAACTTTACAACTAATGGCTATTATGATTTTTGTAGGTGTCGGAATTTGTTATTTTATGTTTCAACCAATTTTTCACGGGAAACTTAAAAAAAGTAATTTTGATTTAATTAAAAATTAAATTATTAATTTTATTTTAATTATTTCTACAATTATTATTTTTCTGAAAATAAAAATTCAAATTCTTTTGATTGTTTTAAAAAATCTAAAAGTATATTATTAAAATAATCGAAATGTTCTTCAAAAGAATTTTTTTCTACGCCTTTTGATTTTGCGAATGGACAACCTCCTTTTGAAGATATTCCTAACTCTTTTTTTTGTTCTCTTTGTTCCGAATATTTTTTTATTGGAAACTGTTTAATTCTAACTACTTGTAAATTTTCATCATATTCTAATAATTCAGGATATTTATTTTCCATTTGATTATCTTCAAAACTTATGTTAAGTGCTTGTTTTCTGGAAAATCTAGTTTGTCTTTTTAAAAAATCTTCTATACCAGATATAGAAATGTTTAAACTTTTAGAATTTAAATAATTTAAAAAAATAAGTAAATTTGAAAGATTTACTGAAAAAAATATTTTATCAAATTGAGATGAATATACGTCTCCATTATCACACACTAATAAACAAGAATCTAGTAATTTAAAAATATAAAATACTTTATTTAAAAATTCATCAGAGTTATTTGTATTTAAAAAAATATCATATAAATTTAATATTGATTCCCTTTGAATATATATTAGAGTGGATAATTTCTCAGATAAGTTGTAAATATTTTTA
>JABSQY010000027.1 GCA_013215525.1 Nanoarchaeales archaeon
TAATTTTATATGAAATTAATATATATACTAACAACATTATTTTTATTAGTATTGTCCGGTTGTTCAAGTAATACAAATTCAAATACTGACTTAGAACTTGACTCATTAAAAGGAGAATATAATGTTGTTCGAGAATTTGATATTGATATGTCAAACTTTGCATATTCTAAAAAAGTAATAACTGTGGAATCTGGCGTAAAAGTTAGAATAAAATTAACAAATTCAAATGGATTTCATAATTTTATAATTGATGATTTAAATATTAAATCTGATGTACTATCTATCGCAGATACAGAATACATAGAATTTATAGCAATTAACAAAGGAGCATATGTGTACTATTCTGCTATATCAGATGATAAAGTAAAAGGTATGATTGGTACTTTATACATTGAGTAATAAATAAATATTATAAAAACACTTTTTCTAATTATATTATGATTAAATTAAATTAAATTTAAGAAGTATATTGATTAGTAATATATATATTATTTTTATTTCAATATTTTTGTTTTTTAAATTTTCAACTTTTAAAGACCCATACGAATTGATGGAGTTCGTCGAATTTTGGATTTCAATAACTATTTTTATTTTAGCATTAATGATTTTCTATTTTAATATTTTTGAATATGAGTTTAAAATAAAAATGTTTAATATCACATCATCAACATTTTTACTATTATTGATATTAATTAGTTTATTATATATAAATTATAATCCAACACTTGATAATTATTTGATGATGTATATCTTATTTTACATAGTTTTAATTGTATTTTTTTGTTCATTAATTCATATTATTCAAAAAGTATTACCTTTTTTTAAATAAAAATTTATTTATTTTAAAAATAGAGCAACATAACATAGAAACTAACTAAAGTTTTTTTGCTCAATCTTTTTTACAAGTTTTAGGGGGAAAGGTGAGAACGCCTCAAGATGGCGGGCGACCTGAACCGTTAAGAAACTTGTCGAAAAAAGGTTGTGTCAGATGACAAAGTAAAAGGTATGATTGGAACTTTATACATTGAGTAATAAGTAAATATTATAAAAACTATTTTACTACTATTTTTACAATGAAACTTATTAATATTTTAACATTATTATTTATTACATTATTTTTAGCAGGATGTAGTGAAGCATCAGCACAGGACACAGAATTAAATCAAGTAGATGAAATAACTACAATTGATGAAAATACGCAAGCTGTAAAACTTGAAGTAAAAGAAGAAACTAAAATTGAATCTGAAACAGAAGTGTCAGAAGAAATTATTACGCCACCACAAGGAATTGCAATTGGAGAACCACACGGCGCGCCAGTTAGAGAATTCACATTAGATGCATTTTCATATGGTTATTCTGAAACAGAAATTAAAGTTAGAAAAGGTGAAACTGTAAAAATTACTTTAACAAATTCAAATGGATTTCACAACTTTGTAATTGATGAATTAGATGTTGTATCAAAAAAAATTAAAGAAGGTGATGTAACAACATTTGAATTTACAGCTGGAGAAGTTGGAAACTTTGAGTTCTATTGTTCTATCGGAAACCACAGAGCGCAAGGGATGGTTGGAACTTTAATTATTGAAGAATATTAATTCTTCAATACTATTTTATTTTTTATAATTTACCAAATAATTGTTTTTCTAATTCACCATATTTTGAACTAGTTCTATTAGGATATTTAGTTTGTTTTCTTCCAGTTTTAGCAAGTTTATCTAATTTTATAATTTCATTTTTACTATGTAGAATCTGTTTTGGAGTTGGATTATCAACTCCTTGTAATCTCAAATTTAAATATGTTGCAGTTCCAAATCGTGTATCACTTAATTTTTGACATGTATTCCATCTATGCATATCACTTCGTAAATCATCATCATGTAATTCTCCTCTCATTTTCCCAAAACTTGGAATTTTACCAGCAACAAGTTCAAACATACTTGGATTAATTTTTTGATTATCATATCCAATTAAATTCATTGGTCTTGATATAAGTTCTTGAGTTGTAAGATAATTAGTTAATTTTTCAGTATCTTTTTTTATAGAAAGATTTTTTATCACTATTTTTTGATATTTTAACTTATCAACTAAATATTTAGCCATATGTGTATGAGTTAAATCTTTAAAAATATGTTCAGTAGCTGAAACTCCATCTCTCCAATATTCTTCTCTAAATTCATCAGAATTAGCATCACTCTTAAAAGCAATATAACTTAATAATCTATTTGACATTGTTGTACTCATTGTATTTCTAAATTATTCTAAGTCAATTTTTTGATTTAATATATCTTCATTTGAAGTTATTCCATATCTTTGTAAGTTTTGTATTTGTTGTGTTTGTGTTGTGTCCATTTTTATAAATTCTTAAATAATTGTTTTTCTAATTCTCCATATCTTTCACCAATTTTATTTTGTCTACATACTTTGACTTCTCCATCTTTTAAAAGTACATAATTTTTATAATCATTAATTATCTTAGTATCAACTTTTTCAATTTTCGCTGATTTAATTAATAAATATGTAGCAGTTCCAATCCGTTCATCAGATAATGGAGTTCTTGTTTCCCAACTTCCCATTCCACTTATAAGGTTTAAATCTGAAACACATTTTCTCCTATTATTTAAAGGTAATTTTTGAGCAATTTGAAGATACATTTGTGAATTAAACTTTTCATCATCATATCCAATTAATTCAATTGGTCTTGATAAAATTTTTTGATTAATTACATAATTTGTAATATCTGTAATATTTTTTCTCTCTGGAACATTATCTAAACTTCTTCCTCTATTTTTTAAATTTTCAACTAAATAATTAGCAACATCATAATTAGTTAAATTTTGAGCGAAATTTTTAACTAATTTATCAGTTCTAATTATTGGAAGACCATTTCTTTCTCTAATTACATTTTCAGATAAATCTGGTGCAAATAAAATTGATTTACGATTTCCATCTCTTTCTAAAATTTCCCATCTATTTTGAAATTTTCCTGGTTTAGGTATATTATATGTTGGCAAAGGTAAATTTTTATTCCATAATTCATCATTATAACTAGCAATTAAAAGTAATAATTTATTTGAAGAAATATTACTTATTCCTTTTCTTAATTGTTTTATGTCAATTTTTTTATTTAATATATCTTCATTTGAAGTTATTCCATATCTTTGTAAGTTTTGTATTTGTTGTGTTTGTGTTGTGTCCATTTTTATAAATTCTTAAATAATTGTTTTTCTAATTCTCCATATCTTTCACCAATTTTATTTTGTCTACATACTTTGACTTCTCTATCTTTTAAAAGTACATAATTTTTATAATCATTAATTATCTTAGTATCAACTTTTTCAATTTTCGCTGATTTAATTAATAAATATGTAGCAGTTCCAATCCGTTCATCAGATAATGGAGTTCTTGTTTCCCAACTTCCCATTCCACTTATAAGGTTTAAATCTGAAACACATTTTCTCCTATTATTTAAAGGTAATTTTTGAGCAATTTGAAGATACATTTGTGAATTAAACTTTTCATCATCATATCCAATTAATTCAATTGGTCTTGATAAAATTTTTTGATTAATTACATAATTTGTAATATCTGTAATATTTTTTCTCTCTGGAACATTATCTAAACTTCTTCCTCTATTTTTTAAATTTTCAACTAAATAATTAGCAACATCATAATTAGTTAAATTTTGAGCGAAATTTTTAACTAATTTATCAGTTCTAATTATTGGAAGACCATTTCTTTCTCTAATTACATTTTCAGATAAATCTGGTGCAAATAAAATTGATTTACGATTTCCATCTCTTTCTAAAATTTCCCATCTATTTTGAAATTTTCCTGGTTTAGGTATATTATATGTTGGCAAAGGTAAATTTTTATTCCATAATTCATCATTATAACTAGCAATTGAAAGTAATAATTTATTTGAAGAAATATTACTTATTCCTTTTCTTAATTGTTTTATGTCAATTTTTTTATTTAATATTTCTTCATTTGAAGTTATTCCATATCTTTGTAAGTTTTGTATTTGTTGTGTTTGTGTTGTGTCCATTTTTATAAATCACCAAACAACTGTTTTTCTAATTCACCATATTTTGAACTAGTTCTTCTAGAACCCTCTCTGACAGAATGTGTGATTTGTCGTCCTTTTTTTGTAATCGCGTGTAATTTTATCACATTCTCTTTAACTTTAGCAATCTCGTCTGAATTTGGATTATTATTACCATTTAACTTAAAAGTTAAATATGTTGCAATTCCTAATTTTTCATTAGATAATTTGTCAGCCGTCCTCCATTGTTTCATTGAATATCTCAAACTATCATCATTTCTACAAGATTTAGATATATTACTTGTTGGCATTTTTTCATTAATATTATTATATAGTACTGGGTCAAAATTATTTCGATCAAATCCTACTAATTTTAATTCATTTTCTTTAACAATTCCAGCATAAGTTAAGTATTGTTCAATATTTTTTAATTTTGTTTTAGTTTTTATATCTAAAGTAGTTCCCATAGTTGTTAAATTTTGAACTAAATACTCAGCAATATCAATATTTCTTAATTGATCAAAAATCGGTTTAGTTTCTTCCATATGAGCAGTATAATCTTGATAATCTCCAATTCGATTAAGTTCATCAAAATCTTCTCCGCCATAACATTTTATATATCTCTGAACTAAATTGTTATATGATTTTGATTTAATATTTGGATTATATTCAGAAAATTCATGTAATAATGAATTTGAAGTTACAGTTGCTAAATTATTTCTAAATTTTTCTAAATCAATTCTTTCAGCCAAAATATATTTAGAATCATCCATATTTAATTCTGTAACAATTCCGTATCTTTGTAAGTTTTGTACTTGAGTTGTCTGTATTCTATTTTGTTTTATTGTTGTATTCATTGTACTTAGAAGTAACAATTAAAGATATATAAAAGAACTTAACCAATAGTTTACAATAATCTATAAATTTATAAAGTTTAACAGATTATATCTAATATGAACATAGATTTACTTGATAAAAAGATATTATTTTTACTAGAACAGAACTCCAAACTGCCTGTCTCAACACTCTCAAAGCAAGTACACGCAAGTAGAGAAGTTGTAAATTATAGAATCAAAAAATTAGAAGAAAAAAATATAATTAAATCATATATCTCAAGAATTGACCAATCTTTATTCTGTTTAGGTGCAGCATCACTAAATCTTACAATAAATAAATCAAATCAAATAAGGTATTTAGAAATATTAGACTTTTTAAAAAATTATCCAAATATCAACTGGATTGGGGAATTATGTGGAACTCAAGATTTAAGTGTAACTATTTTATATCAAAATTCTTTTAAATTAAGTGAAATAATTGAGAACATTACTTTATTTATTGATAAAGATTTAATCTCATATTCAGTTCATCTGTATGTTGATGAAATTAAATTTTCAAGAATTGGAATTCTAGAATTGGAAAATTACGATATAAAGTTAACACGCGGAACTAAATTTGAAAATCAAAAGAAAATTAAGTTAGATGATAAAGATTTAATTATTTTAAAAGAATTATCTCAAAATTCAAAAATTACAAATATTGAACTTTCAAAGAAAATTGATTCAAAAGAAGACATGGTAAGAATTAGAATTAAAAATTTAGAAAAAAATTGTGTTATATTAGGTTATACAATTGTAATTAATCCATATGTATTTGGTTTTGAAGGATATTATATTAATTTAAATATTGAAAATTTAACATATAAGAATTATGATTTAATTAAAAGCTATATAAATTCAAATCCATTCATATTTTATTCAGTTAAAATTGTTGGAGAATATAATTTATTAATTGTAGTTTATACAAAAAATAGATTAGATTTTAATGAAATCTTAATAAACTTAAGAAGTTTTTTTGGAACTTCTTTAAAAAAATATGAAGTTCAAATGTTATTAAATGAACACAAAGAAGTATTTATTTCAAAAGAAATAATTAATTAACAAGCAATTAAAATTTAATTTTATTTACTCTTTTATTTCTATTGTACTTTTTAATTTTTCTAAAACTAAATTCATTATTAGAACTAATTGGGACAAGTGCAACAAAGCCTACAAGTATACCAAAATCCCGTACACCTATTTCATTAAAACCTAAAGTAATAATAATAAAAAATAAATGAATTGACATAATAATAGATGTAATCTTTACATACTTATTCATAAACAATAAAAAACTTAAAATAATTTCAAAAACTCCATTTAAATAAACTAAAGTATTTAGAGAAATAAAACTTTGACTAATTAAAAATTCAGGCAAATATCCAGTCCAGTACATCGGATTCATAAGTTGAGAAATTCCAAACCACAAAATTGTAACAGCAAGTCCAATTCTTAAAATATTATAACTTAATACATTTTCTTTATTCATAAGTAAAATTGTATACTTATTCTTTTAAATCTTTACAACTTAACATATTTATTTCTCTTGACACACTATCCCACGAATTTGCAACACCTTTATTATACATAAATATTATTGTTTTATTATTGGCTTTAGAATGCTTCTAAGAATCTTTTTATTTTTGGATTTTGAGATATTGTAGATATATTTCCTTTTTCAATTATTTTTCCTTTTTCTAAATAGATAATGTTATCTGCAATTTCATTAACTAAACTCATGTGGTGTGACACTAAAACCATTGTCCTTCCTTCTTGGGCAAGTTTTCTAATTAAAGTTAAAACTCCTTTCACAAGTTCAGGGTCAAGAGATGAAGTGATTTCATCTAATAAAATTATTTTAGGCTCAAGTGCTAGAGTTCTTGCAATTGCAGCTCTTTGTTGTTGTCCGCCAGAAAGAAAGTCTGGGTAATCATTTTCTTTTTCTAATAAGTTTACTTTTTCTAATAATAATCTTGCATTTTTTTCAGATTTACTTTTTGAATACTTTTTAATTAACATTAATGGGCCAGTAATATTTTCAATGACTGTTTTATGTGTCCATAAATTAAAATCTTGAAATACAATTCCTATCTCAGATCTAACTTTTTTTATATATATATCTGGAGAATCTACTGTAATTGTTTGATCTAAATATTTTATCATTCCTGAATCAAATTCTTCTAAAAGCGCAAGTGTTCTTAGTAATGTTGTTTTACCACAACCACTAGGACCAATCAAACAAGTAACTTCACCTTTTTTAATTGTGAAATTAAGTGAGTCTAATACTTTTTTCTCTCCAAAATATTTGTCAAGTTTTTCTATTTCAATTGCATTTTTCATAGTTGTTTAACTCCTACTCCTAATTTTTTTTCAATGTAAAAAGATAATAATACAATTGGGAATATGATTATTAAGTAAAGTACGGCAATTGCTGTATATAATTCAAGTGGTCTATATGTTGCACTGATAATAATATTTGCCGTGTGTAATAATTCACCTACTGCAATAACTGAAGCTAGTGCGGTATTTTTTATTTGATGAATGTATAATCCCATTAAATTTGGAAGTATTCTTTTATATGCTTGAGGGAGAACAATTCTTACCATTGCTTGTATCTTTGAGTACCCTAAACTAATTGCAGATTCATATTGTCCTTTTGGGATTGATTCAATTCCTGAACGAATTGTTTCTGATGAGAAGGCTGCAAGACTTAATGTTAATCCTATGAATGCAGCACTATATCCACTAATTAAAATCCCAAATACAGGAATAACATAGTATAACCAAATAAAAATTACAAGTATAGGTAATGCCCTTAAAGTTTCTAATAATCCTATCGTGGGATATTTTATGAGTGGATGTTCTATTTTTTTTAAAAAAGCAAAAACTAAACCAAGCAGAGTTCCAAAAAAAATGGTCAAAAGAGACAATTCAATTGTTGTAAGAAACCCTTTTAATAGAGCTTCTTTATATTGAAATACAACATCCCAGTGCCACACATAAGCCATTATTTAACTTACTCGATAATTTCTTTCTAAATGTATCCAATGTGCATCATATTTTTGTTCAAATTCTTCAATTTTCCCTTTAACTTCCATTGTTAAAAGAGCATCATTCAAGAAATTTAAAAACATTATATCATCTTGTCTAACACCAAATGCAGTCGGATTTATACTAAATGGATTACTAGCAAATAAGTCAGTTGTTTCACTATGTTCTCTTTGGTATAAAGAAATACTCACAGAGTCAGCAATTCCAACATCAGCTCTTCCAGTTTGAACTAGAGATAAAAACTTAAGTAAATCTCCAGCTTCAACGTCAATGACAATAATTTCAGCATGTTTAAAATTTTCTTTCACAAAGTTATGTCCAGCTTCACCATTGGCAACAGCTATAGTAATTCCTTCTTTATCAAATTGAAGAATATCAGTATAACTTTTAAATTCTTCAGCATCTGCATTAATTAAAGCACTATTTCCAACATAAATCATTGGGTCAGTAAATGCAATAGAAAATGATCTTTCTATTTGATTAAAATACGTAAGCATAACATCACATCTCTGTGTTGCAACATCAGCAACAGCGCCACCCCAAGTAGTTTCATGATATCTTATTGTAGCTCCAATTTTTTCAGCTATATACTCAATGGTATCAATTGAGTGACCAGTTAAATTTCCTGTATTAGGGTCTTTAATTACTGCGGGTCTATATTCTGCATAACACACATCAATTACATGTTCTATTCTTATTTTTTCTAATGTATTACCTACATCACTTTTTAAAGTAGATGAAGTATCATTGCTCATAATACTATATGCTCCTAATATAATTGCAATAACTGCAATAATCATGGTTAAATAATCTCTATTGTTTTTCATTTTATATTTTGTTGAATGTGTATACACTCTCAGTAGTAATTAAACTGATTTAAATCATATAAAGGCTGCTGACAACAAAAGTTGTTGCTCTTTAAACTTGTACTTAATGTTTATAAACATTCATTCTTGATTCTTTTATATGGAAGTAGATTTAAGCATTCTAGAGGATTTAGGACTAACTAAAACTGAGATTAAAGTATTTATTGGAGTCTTAGAACTTGGGGTTGCAACTGCAGGAGAAACTATTACAAAAATTGGATTACAAAGTGCTGTAGTTCATAGAGCATTTATACCTTTAATGCAAAAAGGTCTTATTACTTATATTATTAATGGTAAAAAGAAATATTATCAAATAACAAAACCAAATATTTTATTAAATTTCTTAGATGAAAAACGAGAAAAATTAAAAGCTATTCTTCCTCTTTTAGAAGCAAAACAAAAAGATGCTAAAAAAAAGCCTCTTATTAAACTCTATCATGGGCGTAATGGTATCCAAGAGGTATGGGATTCTTTTTTAGAGTCTGGAACTGATGTTATCTATGAATATGGTAGCTCTGAGGAAGCTCATAATATTTTGGGTGATAATTATTGGGCAAAATTTCATAGAATTAGAAAAGAAAAGAAAATTCAAGCAAATTTTATTTTTCATGAATCTTTAAAATGGCAAGCTAAAAATATTAACGTTATGCCTCATTCTGAAATACGAATTACTTCTCAAAATTTTGAAGGATTAACTGAAACTGTGATTTGTCAAGATAAAGTTGCAATCATTTTATCCTTAGAAGCGAACCCATTTGCAATAATAATTGAAGAAGAAGCTGTTGCAAATTCTTATAAAAAATTTTTTGATATATTATGGAATACAACTAGTAAGGCCTGAGTTAGTTGACATAAAATTTAATATAGCTTTTTTATTCATAAATATAAACTTATTTTTTTAAATCTTTAGAACTTAACATATTTATTTCTCTTGACACACTACTCCACGAGTTTGCAACACTTTCTAAATATATTTTATAAGCATCACTCATCATTCCAAAATCCTTTTGATTAGGACTATTTCTAGCTGCAATAATTCTTGCACCTTTTACATGAGATTTTTCTATTAAACCTAAATGAACATGATGATATGCCGCAACATCATTAAACTCTCCAGGAGCATACAAGTCTTTATAATTTCTAAACCCTTCGTACAAATATTCTATTTGAAATAATCCTGTAGCTTCTTGTCCTAAAAGAATTCCTGCTGCAGACGGCGCATTTTTTTCACTTAAACTTTTAATTTTTTTTAAAGATAATAAAGTTTCATCTGTAGGTTGATGATTTTCAAGAATATATTCCATTCCTCTCCCTCCTATTTTTTTATGTAAATCATCTAACCAATGATGTAATAGTCCAACATGAACGGCATCATTATATCCATTACCCATTTCATCATTTAAATTATGCATAATTATTTGTCTTGATTGATAATCAGGTATAGATATGAAAATACTAGTTAATCTATCTGGTGTTTTAGACACTCTTGCAAAATAATTTATTGCAAAAATTTCAAATTGTTTTATACTTAAACTTGATTTCATCCATCTATCATAAAAAGAATTTTTTAATGCTGGATGTTCTATCACATTTTGAGTGAGAGTTTCTATTTCTTTTTCAAATTTATTAGGGAGTTTTTGATAAGGGAACATTTTTTATTAGTTAGTATAATAGAATAGTGAGACATAATTAAATCTAAGTTGTACATTATATGAACAACAAGTTTATATACTTTAGAGTATTTTTGAATATATGTTAGAAGAAGAATTATCTAAATTAAACTTTACTAAACAAGAAAGTAAGATATATATCCAATTAGTGAAAACGGGAAACAACACAGCAAATAGTCTCGCAAAAGAAACTAAACTAAATAGAACTAATGTTTATGATGCACTTCAAAGGCTTGTTCAAAAAGGAGTTGTATCATATATATACAAAAATAAAATAAAATGTTTTGAAGTTAATGCTCATCGTTCTATTATTCAATTTGTAGAAGAAAAAAAAAAAGAACTTAAAAACTCACAAAAAATAATTCTAAAAGAATTTGATAGTATCCTTAAACAAAATAGTACAAAAAATAAACCTCTTGATGCAAGTATATTTATGGGGAAAAAAGGTTTAAAATTAGTATTTGAAGATATGTTAATTAAAAAACAACCTATATCTATTATTGCTGCAAAATCTTTACAATTACGTTCTTTTCTTGGTCCTTATTTTTTACTTTGGCATAAAAAACGAGAAAAACTACAAATAAACCAACGTTCTCTTTTTCCTAAATCTCTTAAAGGTAAAGTAGATCATAAATCTAAATATTTTTCATATAAACTAATTGATACATTTGATAATCCTACAACAACTATAATTTATGCAGATACATGTCTACTTATTCAATGGTCACAAGAACCACTTGTAATAAAAATTCAAAATCAAGAGATTGCTAAAACTCATCAAAATTATTTTGATAGTCTTTGGAATTTAGAATAATTTTTAAACAAATGTTATCGTCGAGAATATAAAAATCAAAAATTTTTAAACACCGTGAACAAGTTCACGGAGTTTGAACTATTATCGTTCAAAGTTCTCCTCATAAATGTTATCGGCGAGATTTGAACTCGCGACCTCTGCATTACCAATGCAACGCCCTACCACTGGGCCACGACAACAACAATAATATAATTAATGATAATTATATTATAAATCTTTTTTTTCTTTTCACATGAAAATTTTCTTAAAAGTAATATTTATAAACATAGAATATACTAGATAATCATGACTTTTAAAACTGATATTGAAACTTCTGGTTTTTCATTAATTGATACGCAAATTTCACAATCAGAACTTCGCGATACAGTTTTGGCTTATCGTAGATTTATTGAGGAATTTTCATTAGTCGATAAATTAAATACACATAGATTAATTAATCAAAACCAAAATCTACAAGTTGGATTTATTGGTAAAAAATCAGAATTTGGTTATGATGATACAGGTAATTTTCATTTTAATAAAACATTAGAAACTCAAAACTTTTTTCCAAATAATAAAACATATCAAAACTTAATAGAACGCTTATCTAAATTATATAAACAAACGCAAACTATAACAATAGATTTAATATCTAAATTAGAAAAAGATAATCTACTAGATTCAGAAAAATTATTAAATTCAGATGGAACTCCTACATTAATATTAAAAATATTAGATTACAATACACAAAGTAAAACTAAACTATCTGAAATAGTAAAACAACACTCAAATCAAAGTGTATTATCATTTGTTCATTACGAAACTGATTCTGATTCTGAATTACAACATTCAAATAAAATTAAAGTTTTTCCAGGTATGCAATGGAATAAGGCAAGTGAATGTAGAGTTCCTCAATTATATAATGATGGAATTCCAAATTTTAAAAAAAGTTTAATAGTTGTAGATTTAGGTTTAAAAATTAGATATTTATAATCTTTTAAATCTTTTAAAAATTAAATAGTATAACTATTTTATTACAAAATTTAAACCAATAATTTAAATACTTTAATCATCTAATTTATTTATGAAAACAGCAGAAAAGTTATGGAACATATTTTTTTCAATTATATTTTTATTAATACTATATTTATTATTACCTAAATTACCAATTGAGCAAATAATAAGTATAGAAGTTCAAGAAATTATTTTAATGGTATTAGCAACTCAAAGATTAATTAGACTATTAGTATATGATAATATAATGACTTTTTTTAGAGATTTTTTTCCAAAATATAAAAATTCAATGTGTGATTGTATTCATACTTTAATTCATTGTCCGTGGTGTTTTGGAATTTGGGCATCAGTAATGATATTATCAATTTATTATTTAATTCCTTTTGGAAAAATAGTTATACTATTGTTAGCAATCTCAACACTAGCAGCAAGTTTCCAGATTTTGATGAACTTTGTTGGTTGGTCAGCAGAAAAGAAAAAACTAGAAACAAAAAAGTTAGAGTAATAACTAATAAGTATATATTTAGAATAAAAATTATTATAAACTAATTACACAAGTTTAATTTATGGAACATAAATTATCCTTAAAAACCAAAAACGAACATACGCGAGACAAACACATCACATTTATTGATGAAGGTCATAAATATTTTATTAAAAAAGAAGAATATAACTTATCTGTAACTGGATTTGTACATTCCTTTTTCCCAAAATTTAAAGCTGATGAAATTATTGGTAAAATGATGATGAGTAGAAACTGGCAATCTTCAAAATATTTTGGAATGGAAGTTGAAGAAATTAAACAAGCATGGGAGGACAACGCGAATCAAGCAGCAGAACTTGGAACTGCATTACACAAATCAATTGAAGAGTTCTATAACAATACTCCAACGCCAATGGATACTGTAGAATACAAATACTTTGAAGAATTTGAAATTGATCATAATACGCTTAAACCATTTAGAACTGAATGGGAGATATATGATGAGGAATTAAAGCTTGCAGGTTCTATTGATATGGTATTTGAAGATAAAGAAGGAAATTATCACTTGTACGATTGGAAACGAAGTAAACAAATCAAAGAAAACAATCAATACGAAGAAGGATACTTTCCACTATCACACCTCCCAAACGCAAATTACTGGCAATACTCTCTACAATTAAATATATATAAACAAATTTTAGAAAAAAATTATGATATAAAAATAAAAGACTTATACATTGTACAATTCCATCCTGACGAGGAGTGTTATAATAAAATTAAATGTGCAAATTTAAGCGATGAAGTAGCCTCAATGTTTAAAGAAAGAATGGAAGAGATATTTTCAAAAAAATCTATAAATTAATTAATTCTTTTGAAAATACGCCAAAAAGATTTAAAAATGTATCATTAAAGATTTTTCATGTATGATGTTAAATTCTTAAAAATCAAATTAGATAAATCTCAACTATCTAGTGATAATTAAACTTTAAATTAACTGAATATATAAAACTATTATGGCAAAACATGTAAAACATGAATATAAAAGTTTATCACATTTATTTGAAAAAGAATGGAGAGCAATTAGTTACGTATTCCTAGGAGTTGGATTAGTATTATTTTTATTAAATATTAGTTCTCTATTAGGATTAACATTAACATTTGGAGAAATCAGTTACTCATACTTAAGTTTTGATGCATCAGTATTCGCATCAATTTTATTAATTTTATATGTTGTATATAATTTAACAACAACACACAAAGAATAAACATCAAATAAAAATTATTAACTTAATTTTTCTTTATAATTATTCATAACATTCATCACAAATTCTACTTTAATACATTTCACCTACTAAGTGTATACTAAATATTTATAATCTCTTTTTTCTTATATTCTATTATGATTACATACATTGTACTTTCAATAGTTCTTATAGCATTTTTATTAGCATGTTATGAAGACATAAAAAAAAGAGAAGTATACGATTACTTAAATTTTTCATTCGCATTTATAGTTTTAATAATTGCATTATTTGATTCATTAATTACAGGTTCATTCGATCCTATCAAATATTCATTCTTTGGAACTATAGTTGGATTTGCACTTGGGGCAGTTTTATTCTACGGTGGAATATGGGGTGGGGGTGATGCAAAATTTTTATTAGGATTTTCAGCATCAGTTTATTATTTATTAGGTTTCTTTGAAACTGGATATTCTCAAATTGGATATATATATGAATTATTAATGACAAAATTAAATGTAGGATTTAATTTATTTTTAGATACATTTCTAACATACATCACATACATAGATTTATTATTTTTAATGTTTGTATTAATACAATTTGTAGTTGTAAAAAGACGTTCGGAAAAAGTAAACTTATTATTTTTATTCACAACACTCAGCCTGCTCTTTATTGGTTTATACTTTGACTTATCACCAATCAATTTAGTTGTAATTTGTTTTGCAGTATTTTTAATGATATTTTTCGCAAAAGAAGATGCATTTAATTCAGTATATTTAAAATATAAAAAACACCTTGGACACATATCTGAAGGTGATAAAATTGATGATGATATAAGAATCAATGCAAAAACTATTGTAAAATACGAAGATGGAAATTTAGGATTATCAAAAGAGCATATAATTAAAATCGAAGAAGTTACAACTAAATCAAACAAAACACTTGATTTTTGGATTAGAAAAACTCTTCCTTTTTCATTATTAGTATTGTTAAACTTTGTAACATATTTAATTAAAATTGTAACATTAAATCAAACAAATTTAAACATATTATCATTTATGTTTAAGTATTTATTCTACTCTTTTATAGCTGGTGGAGTTATTGCAGTGTTTGTTGTATTATATTATTTTATCAAAAATATTAACAAAATAAAAAAACCATTTTTTTTAGTTTCAAAAAAACAAAAAATAATTACTATCAGTAGTTTATTATTATCTATTATATTTATAGTTATTACAAAAAACATTTACATACTACCATTAATACTTTTAATCTTAATCTTTATTAAAATGGCAATTGCAATTGAAGTTGTAGCATTTGTATCAGATAAAAAATTATCTGATGTTGTACTTGGTGATTGGGTTGTTCAAGATGTAAAAGATAATAATGGAAAAATAATTTATCACGTATCAGACTTTAAAATTGGAATAGATGAATTCCAATTAGCAAAAATAAAAGAATTATCAAAACATAATGATAAATTAAAAGAATTAAGAATAAAAGATGGAATTGCATTTTTACCTGCGCTTTTTGCGGGTTTTATAATAATGTACTTTATGAAATGAAAAACATAAAGTATAAAATTTATAAAATAAACAGAATAATAAATAAAATAAAACAAATTAATTGTATTAAAAAATAAAATAAAACAAATTAATCTTTAATTAGTAAATAAAAAATAAAAGAATTAAATTAATTCTCCTAACTCTACATCTTCCTCAGTAACTTCTTCTTCAAAAATATCTTCAACAATTTTTGTAGTTTCAGATTCATCAGTTGATACAACTGAATCATCAGACATTTCATCGCTCTCTGAGTCCAGATCAGATGAACAAGCACCAAATAAACTCCCAATGACTACTAACATTAAAATACTTAAAATTGACTTATTCATTCTTCTTTATCCTCTTCTTTTGATTCCATCTCTTTTATAATTTCATCTGACATATCTTTTGCATCCTCTAAAGTTAATTCTCCAGATTTTACTTTATCCTTTATTTTTACAAGTTTTTCTCTGAACTCAGGAGATTTATTTTTTATATTCTCTGCTCTTTTCTTAAAAGTCTTTTTCATTTCTTGAGCTTTTTCTCTGAACTCTTCTCTCTCATGATACATTCTTTCTTTGAATGCTTCTTTGTTTTCCATAATCTCAATTTTATGAGCTTCATACTTTTCTCTCATTTCATTTTTGAAAGCTTCTCTTTTTTCAGTATGTTCTTCTTTAGCCTTTACAACTTTATCTTTCATTTCAATCTTTTTTCTTTGATTATCTTCTTTAATTTGATTAATCTTGTCGGATTTAATAGATTTCATAAGTTTTCTTAATTCAGATTTAATATCTTCTTTTGATAAATCACCTGACTCAATTCTTGAAACAATATCTTCAGAATCAACACCTAACCTTTCAAGAAACTCCATAGTTTTTTGAACCATCATATCAGTTCTTAACATTTTCATTTCTTCTTTTCTATCTTCTTTAGCTTTTTTTCTTAATTCATTAATTTCATCTCTAATAGATTCTTTTTCTTGTTCAGAAAAAACTCCTTTTAATAAAGTTCTAAATTCAGAAGATATTTCTTTACCAGAATCCCTAATTAAATCCATCTCTACTTTTAAAGTTTCTTTATCAGTATTTTCTAAATCAAGTTCATTAACTTGTTCTAATAAAGTATCAAATTTAGCTGAAATTAATAATAACTCTTCAACTGAAACCTCAGTATCCATTGTTTCTAATTTAGAAATAATAATCTCAGAAGCTTTTACATGAACCATTAAATTATCATATAAACCATGTGATCTCATTTCAGAATTAAAATGTTTTTTGTTAGGTTTAGGTTTTTTATCTTCACCATTTTTATTTTCATCTTCATTCATTTCAGATTCAGTTTCTTCCATTTCTTCAGAAGTTTCTTCTTCAACTTCTTCAGTTTCAATTGTATCATCTACTGTTTCACTATTATCACTTGTAGTTGTAATATCTGATTCAGTATCTACTTCATTCTCCTCATGTTCATCAGCAAAAACTAATGCAGGCATTGAAAACACAACAAGTGTTCCAACAAATAAACTTTGAATTTTTTTAATCATTTTTAAAATATCTAAACAAGTATTCAAACTTATCTAATACACTCTTATGGTTGGAACAATATATAAATACTTGCCGAAACTTGGCGGAAATGACCGGAACAAAATCGAAACATATGCCACTTATTTTAATGATGACAAAAAAATTAACTCATTATTAAAATACATTAAAAATGATTTATATTAAAATTTATAATTTTTATCAATTATCATTTTTCATGTATTTGAGTAGTGATACAATATTTGTAATTCCATTTTTTTTAATTAAAATAATATTTTTAGATAACATTGATTGTAAATTTCTACTCACAGACGCCTTAGGAATATTTAACTCTTGCATTAAATCTTTCTGAGAAATCTCTCCATATTTTTTTAAAATTTCAATAATTTGTAATTGTCTATCATTCAAATTTAGTTTGGAATAATCAACTCCTACAACAAGTTCTTCAATATATTTAACTTCATCTACCATTTCAGTTACAATCTTTGACTTTTTAATCTTTTTATATACAACAAATAATATAATAAATAGTATAACTAATCCTAAAATTAAATAACTAAAAAAATATCCAAAAAAACTAAAATCTAAAGATTCATCTTCAAATGTATATTGTACTAAAATATTTAACTCACGATTTTCACCAGTTCCAATAATTTTAATATTATTATTATCTCCATGTGTAATTCTAAATGTAGGTGTTGTTTTAATATAATTAGTTTGAGCACCTTTTGGTAGATTTAATTCAAAAATAAAATCAGAAAATACTTCATTAGTATTTAATTCAAAAGTCCACACACTGCCTGCTTTCGAAGTATATAAATCAGAATTAGTAACAATTAAACCTTCATACTGAGTAATTCCAGAAATAGTAGTTTTTCCAATTTCGTCAACATAAATTTGTATATCAGCATAATGGTCATCTCCAAATACAAAAAATAATGAATTAAAAAATAGAAATAAATAAATAATTTGTTTTAACATATTTATTTTAGATTTTTATATATTATAAATATTTAGTATTTTATTTTTAAGACATATTTTATTTAAATTTTAGAATTCAACTTTTTGATACTCTTTAATCCATTTAATATGTTTTGGAATAAATCCAAATTTATATAATAACTTTAACTTTTCATAAATTTGATTATAATTTTTATCAAAAGTAAACTCCTTATCAATTAATATTTTTTTAATAATTAAATCAATTGAATCAAACTTAGATTTTTTATTAAAAGATTTTAAAGATAAATATCCAAACAACTCAAATAATCGACACATATCTTCAACTAAATCAATATCTTGAAATTTTACAAACTTTGAACTATTACAAATATCTCTCCACTTTTCAAAAAGTGCTCTAAAGTTTTTAGAATTTTTTAAAAATTCAACATATGCAAGTCCAATTTCATAAAATCTAACTTTCAACTTTGCATCATAATGCGTATTAGATTCATTTAAATCATTAAACATTAAACTTGAATATTCTTTATTATAATGTCCGTGTAATTCATTCTTTCTAATAATTTGTTCTTTAAGTTTTCCAAATTCAAATGGAGAAATTACAATATATTTAATTCCAATTTGTTGTAAAAATTTAGAGTTTTTAAAATAATTTTTTAAAATATTATGTAACAACAACTCTTCACTATAATAATCATACTCTCCAATAAACTTAATTCCAAAATCAAGTTTAGCTTTTTTTTCAAATTCAATTTCTGTATCTATTTTATCAATCCAACTAACATATTTATCTTAATTTATATTATTACTATAATTGCTACTATTGTCATAATTATTATTATTATCTCCTTTATTATTCTTTT
>JABSQY010000028.1 GCA_013215525.1 Nanoarchaeales archaeon
GTTAATTGAATTTTTAATTTCTATAAAATAAGTAGAATTTGTATCTATTTCCATAATATTAGTAAGAACTTAATATATTTAAAAGTAATTAACTATAAATTTTATAAATTAAGAAAAACTAAGTATAATATCTTAATATTTAAAATGGAACTAGATTTAATTGATAAAAAACTATTATATGAACTGGATGCAAACTCTAGACAGTCTAAAACTCAATTAGCTAAAAAACTTAAAATCTCAATACAATTAGTTTCATTTAGATTAAATAAATTAAACAAAGAAAATGTTTTAACATCTTATTATACTGTAATTGATACTTCTAAATTAGGTTTAACAATTCATAAATGTTTCATTAAATTACAAAATATAAATTCAATAGAAGATGAAAATAAGTTTATTAATTATCTTAAAAATCATCCAAACATTGTGTGGGTTACATCGTGTGAAGGGAACTTTGATTTGGCGTTTGGCGTCTGGGCTAAAGATATTGTTGATTTGGACATTACATTAAAAGAAATAAATAAAAAGTTTGGTAATTATATTAATCAAAAAGAAATTTCATCAATTATTAAAGGACAATATTTTATTAGAAATTATCTTGTTTCTAAAGAAATGCAAACATCAATGAAAGAATCTTTTTTTGGAGCAGTTCCTAGTTCAAATTCAATTGATAAAAAAGATTGGAAGATTTTACATATGCTTGGAGAAAACTCTAGAGTAAAAATTTCTGAGATTGCAAATAGAATTGAATTAAGTATGGATTCTACTTCTAAAAGAATTAAAAAGTTACAAAACTCTAAAATTATTCAACATTATAACATTGTACCTAATGAGGATGTGTACCCATATTTGCATTATAAAATATTTTTAAAAACTAAAAACTTTTCAGAGAAAGATGAAGATAGAATTTATTTATTTTCAAAACTTCAAGAGAATATTGTATATCTTGTAAAGTCTGTTGGTTCTTGGGATTTTGAGATAGATGTTGAAGTTGAAAATGTTAAACAATTGAGAGACATTATGATGCAGTTTAAACTTAAATTTCAAGAAGTATTACATGATTATTCAACATTACAAATTTTAAAAGTTTATAAATATAACTTTTGTCCAAGTATTAAAAAATAAATAAAAAGTTAAAAATAGTTATACTATTTTAAACAAACTTCTGAGTCTAAACCAAGACCACATAATACTTCAAAGATTTGTTCATTTGACATAAAGCTGTGTAGTTCTCCATTAATAATTAAACTTGGAAGTTCTCTTCCTTGGATTTGATAATTTTGAGAGATTAATTTAATTGCTCCTTGTTTTTCTGCATCAAAGGAAAAAACTAAAACATCATCTTTTAATTTTTGTTTTACATAAGTTAAGTGTACTCCTTGATCTTCACAACTTGGACACTTTTTTTTATCTCCATAAAAGAATAAGATTGTGTTCATATTTGCTTGACATAAGTTTTCAATCTTTTGAGCTAGTAACCAGTATGTTACTTGAACGTTTGAATAATAATCTTTTAATCTTTGATAATCTTCTTCGTTAGAATTTGCATTGTTTAGGTATTGTTCTAATTTGATTGTTGAATCTCCTAAGTTTTCAATACTTGTAAAATATGCTCCAGAAATAGTATCACATGTAACATTGTTTTGAGTTTTTGTATCAATTAAATAATCTATATATTGAGACTCTACAAGCATCTTTTGATAGTCTAAATCTTGATCTTGTAGTTGTGAGTATAATACTTCTACACGCATCTCTTCTACAGTGTTACCAATAAATAATCCTAAAAAAAATATAATATTTGTTAAAAGAAGAACTCCAATATGTCTTAACACGTTCACTTTTTGTCTCATCTTACTTATTTAAAATAATTTTTAGTTTTTAAATGTGTCTTTTTTATAAATAATATACACATCTTGTATGAACATGAAAAGGGAATTCAAAAGGTATACTAATTATCTTTATTCCACTTATTTTCTTTTTTGAATATTACTCTATAAAATACTTTTAACCAGATGTATGCTACAATAAATTTGTATACAAAAAAGAAATATAAAAATGTAAATGTAGCTTTTATGTTTCTTAATATACCAGTTTTTTCATTTGTTGCAAAGTATGATAAATATATAAAGATAAACATTAAACCAAACAATACTAAGGATGTAAAGATTGTTTGATAGTTATAATCAATCCATGTACTATTCCAACTCCAAGAAGAGATGTATGTTGTAAAGTCAAAGTTTGTTAAAAACCATCTTTTAATTGTATGATACACTCCTTTTAAAAATAAATATATTACTGTTAAAACTCCTATAAATCCTAACAATCCAGTCACTGCAACTAACGGCATATAGAAAAAACCAAATTCCCCATAGTGTCTATTAAATAACAAATGTTTGTAATCTATTACGTTTAAGAGTGTTCCATGATACCAACGAGTTCTTTGAGATATAAATCCTTTTAATGTTTCAGGAACTTTTGTATAAATTACAGCATCGAGAGATTGTTTTAATACATAATGTTTATTTTGAAGTCTTAGTGCCATTTCTAAATCTTCAGTTTTGTGCGCTTGTTTAAAACTTCCTAATTCATCTCTAACAATATGCGTTCTATATGTTGATAGTGGACCTGGTGTTACGTGAATACAATCTAGTTTTCCAATTATATATTTTAAAAAAATGTTTAGTATGTATTCTAATTCTTGAACTTTTTGTAACATGTTTTTTGTTTCAGCAACTTTCATTACAGGCATTACAGCAGCTACATTATCATCAGTGAATTCTTCCATTATGTGTCGTACTGAATCTTTGTGTACGTATCCATCAACATCTAAACATGCAAAGAATGGAGTTTTTACAAGCTTTAACGCGTTATTTACTGCTGTGTGTTTTCCACCGTTTTCTTGTTTAATTAATTTAAATTTAAATGTTTTTTGAAGTTCTTTTGCAATTTTGTATGAATTGTCTGTTGAACCATCATCTACAACAAATAAGTGTACTTTTTCTAAAGGGTATTTTAATTTAAATAAAGATTTAATTGTAGCTTCTAGATTTTTTTCTTCGTTCCACATCGGCATAATGATTGAAATTTCAGGTAAGTCTTCGAATTTGTATTTCTTTTTTTTATTTTCTTCTGGTTTAAATATTAATACTGATAACCAAAATAAAGAGAAATATAATCCTACAAAATACAAAATCCAAATTACAATTTTTGCAATTTGATCGTCTAAAGCTACTGCCATAATAAATAATAATATTTTTAAGTTTTTAAAGGTTATGAGTTAATATTTTTACATTGCTTTCGCAATCGAGCATATTGTTCCAATAATACACAATTTAATTATGTAGATAGATGTATACTCTAATCTACATAATAAAATTATCCATTCTTGAAAAAATCTGTATGAGAAATTTGAAATTAAATTAAAAGTGGTTATCGCGTACGAATTAGTTTATTGTTCTATAAAAATAAGTTGATTAAATAAATTTTTGAATTTTAATTCAAAAAGTTTAAGCGTATGAATGTCCAAGCATTTCAAAATTCTCTTCTTCGTCTAATTTTACAACTTCAATTGCTTCAATAAAATCTTTTTGAGTAACTTTCTTTTTATCTGCTCTTATTGCGAAATAACCAGCTTCTGTTGTTAAAGCTTTTAATTCCGCTCCTGTAAAGTTTTCAGTTTGATTTGCAATTTCTTTTAAGTCTAATGTTTCTTTTTTCATATTTTTAGTATGAATTTCTAAAATTTGAATTCTTCCATCTCTGTCAGGTAATCCTACTTCAATATGTCTTTCTAATCTCCCAGGTCTAATTATTGCTTCATCTAATGTGTCGAGTCTGTTTGTTGCAGCGATGATTTTTACATTGTCTAATGCGTTAAATCCATCGATTTCTCCTAAAAGTTGCATAAATGTTCTTTGCGCTTCTCTTTCTCCACCAGTTCCAAGCTCTACACGTCTTGATGCGATTGAATCAATTTCATCAATAAAAATAATTGATGGCGCTTTTTTTCTTGCTAATTCGAATAAATCTTTTACAAGTTTTGCTCCTTCACCAATAAATTTTTGTACAAGTTCACTTCCTACTAATTCAATAAATGTTGAATTTGTCTCTGCTGCTAATGCTTTTGCAATCATAGTTTTTCCAGTCCCAGGAGGTCCGTATAATAAAACTCCTTTAGGTGGCGTAATTCCAATTTCTTTAAATAATTCAGGTTTTAATAAAGGTAATTCTAAAACTTCTTTTACTTTTTGAATTTCTTTATCTAATCCACCAATTTGTTTCCATGATGAATCTAATTTGTCTGAAACTACAACATAATTTTCTACTGGAAAGTTTTTTGTCATATCAACTTTTCCTAAAATAATTAATGATTTTTGTTCATTTAATACCATATCCCCTGGTTTTAAATCTTTTACTTCTTGAGAAATCTCAACTAAAAAATTTGATTGATTTGGTAATTTTACAAGCGCTTGATTTTCGTTTGAAACAGAGATAATTTCTGATACTACATAAGGTGGTGTTCTGAATTTTTCAAGTTCTGCTTGGTAGAATTGTACAGTTCTTCTTAAGTTACTATTTTCTTCTTGTAGTTTTTGGTTTTCAAAAGAAATATTGTATAATGGATCGTCGTCCAGTCTTGAAGTCATCATTTTTACGTCGTCTTCGGTGTTCATAAAATTATTACTATTAATTCCTATTTAAAGGTTGTTATTTTAGTTGGTTGTTGTAACTTATTTTAATTATTTAATTCTCTTTATATATGAAGTGAAACGAAATATTTAAAGAGAATTATTCTATATTTTAATTTCGTTAAATCTACGAAATTTATTAATTATATTATAAATAATTTTACTTTTTCTTTGGAGTTTACGGAAAAGAAAGAGTGGAATTTTTATGATTCTATTTTCCTTTTCTTTCTTATCTCTTGAGCTCGTTTTCTTCTTTTATTCTTTTAAGAATGCTTTAGCTAGACATTATTCTCAAAAAATATGTTAAAACTTAATATCAAAGACAAAAAAATGTTTAAATTCAATAATATTAGTTTAATTATGGTACTAAAAACTAAAAAATGTATATTTATCCTTGTATTGGCATATTTTGCGATTATTTGTATAATAGGAATTATAATTATTTCTTTTATTCCTCCAATTAAAGAAACGGTATTAAGTATGTTAAGTATAATTTTTGGAAATTAAAAAACTAAATTTACTAAATTTAGTTTGTCTACATTATACCTATTAATTATTTTTAATTGTAATAATTTGTTTATAACGTGCTTTTTATCGTAGATTGAAAATGAGATAAATAAGTTTTTTGCTTTTAATTTTGCTGTATTTAATGAAATCTTGTTTGATTCTAATAAATTATACAAACTTGGAGAAATATAATATATGTTTTCTAATAAAGTATCAGTTGATATATTTTCAAAATTTAATTCACAATTAGAAGTATTTTGCGTGTTATAGCAGTCTGCGGTGTGCAGTGTCCATTGGTCTTGTCTTGAGTCATTTATTATTGTATTCATTTTGTAAAAATTTGTATAAACGGTTAATTTTATACCTACTCAAATTGTGAAAACTACATATATAAAGATTAGTTGTATTCTATAATTACGAAAAAAATGCTCAAAAATATTAAGAAATAACCAGCTGGATAAGAAGAGAAAATGAATAAAATAAAATAAAATGTTATAATATTCTTCACATAAATCGAAATAATGTATTTTGCGTTTCTATTTTATCTTCTTGTTTAATTATTTGTTCGTGTTGCTCTTTTTGATATCCAACGTGGACTTGTACCATCTCGTCAACTTCTTCGTGGCTCACTTCTCTCACTTTTATTTGTGTTGGCTTTGAACTTGTGTATACTATTTTGTCATTTTCAACATATTCATTTCCAATTTCATCTTTTAATTTTTTAGCAACTGCTTTTCCTATTACTTCTTCTAATTTTCTATAACTTACTTTTTTAATATCTGAATATGTTTTAATGGATGCAGTAAATAATTTTCTTGCACGAACTCTTCCAATTCCTTTTATTGATACTAAAGATATAATTTCTTCTTTTACTCCATGTTTAAATCTAATTCTTAATTTTTTAATTAAGTTTGAAAAAAAATGCATTTTTTGTAATTGCGCAAATTGTTCTAGACAATATAATAACCAATCAAAGTTTGATAATTTATAATTTAACTCCCCTGGAGTTGTTTTATATTTCTCACAAATGTCATCTTCTGATTTTTCAATTATCCAATCTTGTAAAATGTCTGATGTTTTGAAAGTTTGCATTAATTCTCTATAATCCATTTCAAAGGGATCATATTTAGTTACCATTTCATCACCTAAGTCTGAAATTTTACTCATGTAGATATCTTCTTCGGATTTTAAAACTCTAAATAAAGGTCTCATCTCAATTGCATTTGTTACAAAATGAATTAATTTATATGTGTCTAGAGATGAATACCTCTCTTTTGAAAATAATTCTTTTAATTCTTCCATATTCTCTAAAAAATAATTTGCTGTATCAGGATTTAAATATAATTCTGAAACTCTTTTTCCAAGCCGTGTCGCTCTGTAGTAATCGTCTTGAGAATCTATAAATTTATATGTTTTAAGAGTTTGTAGAATTTTAAAAACTTTATAATATAATTCTTCTAAATCCCCATATTGTTTTGCATATAAAGTATTTTTAAAAAAATCTTTAATTTCATCTTTTGAATTTATCATATCCATTGCAATTAAAGATAATAAATACATTTTAAGTGTCGGTTCTACTGCTAGTTTAGATAATATTTCTTCAGGTTTTCCAAATATGAATTTTTTAATTACTCTTTTTTTTTCATCTTCAGATTTTACAAGTACAACCGAACGGCCTGTTGTTTCTTTACCTGGCCTCCCTGCACGCCCTGCCATTTGATGAAACTCTAAAACTGGGATGTCTTGCATACCTCTATTTGAAAACCTTTTATAATCTTTAATTATAACTTTGTATGCTGGAAGGTTTAATCCTGCTGCAAGTGTTGGAGTTGAAGATATTATTTTAATTAATCCTGATTTGAAATTTGTCTCAACTAATGTTCTTTGTTTTCCAGTTAGTCCTGAGTGATGAAATGCACTTCCTTTTAATATACATTTAGCTAATCTTCTACATTGTTTTGTTGGTGGAGATAAAGATTTTAATATTTTATTTGAAAGAATTTCTAACTCTTTACCATTTTCTACACGTTTTATTGCAATCGCTACTTTTTCTGCTGTAGCTTCAGAAGAATTTTTAGAATTATTAAATATTAAAACTTGTTTTCCTTTATTGATTGTATTTAGTGTTAAATCAACAAAATTTTCTTTGGTTGTTCGAAGGATTTGGTTAGATTCAATTATTTTTGGGTTATTCATAATAAAACTAGGCAATTAAATATTATAAATGTGTTGTTTAGTATGTTTTTTGTGTTTAGAAATAATTTTTATGTTTTTTATGTTTTATTTAATAATTAAAAATATTTATATATTGATATGACATAAATAGATTATGACTGTTGCACCTAATAAATCTAAAAAGGGAATAAATTTTGATGAAAAAACTGGAATTATTACTGCAGAAACTTTTTGGAGTGATTGGACAGAGATTTATACGGCAACAATTGATTTGAAAAAATTTTTTAAAGAATTTGCAAATCATTTAGAAAATAACAAAGATTTACCTTTTACTGATGTTTTAGGTGATGAAAAATCAAATAATTTTATTGGAGGGTATTCTGCAGGTTCTGAATTTGCAAAACCTGGACCACATTTAACAAGAAGTAAAAAGTGTTTTGAAAAACAATTTTTATGGGCAAAATATGCTGGATTTAATGAAGTTGAAGTTATTTGGAAAGCAAGAAGTAAATCAAAATTTTCAAAGTATGGATGGTTAATTTTTAAGTTAGATTTTAATTGTCGTGTTATTAAAGATGTTGAAGTTGTTGTTAATGGTGAAAAAAAAATTATGCAACAAGGTAGATGGGAATTTAGAAATACTTTAACTTATTATAATTCATATATAAGAGATTATTTATGGGTTACTCCATTTTTTAGAAATTTTGCAGAAATTCAAAGATTAATGATTGATCATACATATTTTGATTATTTAGATAGAGATATTGGTTGGATGAAAAATAAGATTAAACCATTATTATGGAAAATTATTCATAAAACTTTTAGGGAATAAAAATAATTTTTAATTTATTTTGTTTTATTTTTAATTTATTTTTAAGTTAATATTATTCAAACTAAAAATAGTGAAAATAATCCTACAAATACAATTATAAAAAATGACCACATTACTATTTTTGACAAATGTTTTGAACCTAAATAATATGCAATTCCACCTTTAAAAATTGTGTTTGAAAGTGCTGCAATAAATATTCCTGATGATGCTGTAAAGTTTGAAATTGAATTTTCTAATGCCATCTTTGAAAGTGTTAGTGTGATTGCATCTACATCTAAAAAACCACTAATTAATGCTATAAAATATATTCCTGAATCTCCAAATTTAATTCTTAATACTTGTGTTAAAAAAATTATTGCAATAAATAATAATCCAAAAGTTATAGAAGGTTTTAATGTGAATGGTGATTGTCCTTCTAATTTCCCCACATGTTTTGTTTTATTTTTGAATATTAAATACACAGAAATTATAATTCCTACAAATCCCATCAATGATACAAATAATACTGATGTTACAAGAGATGGATTTACAATTATTACTTCAAGTATTATTCTAAAAAACATTATAGAGCAGGCAAGTACAATTCCAATTGCTAGAGGGTTTGATAAATTTTTTAATCTTTTTGAATCAATTGAAAAGGATGTTGCAGTTGCAGTTGATGACATTAAACCTCCTAAAACTCCTGTTAATAATAAACCTCTATTTGTTCCAAGGATTTTTATTAATATATATCCGACATAGGTGATTGCAGAAATTATTACAACTAAAAACCAGATTTGATATGGATTAAATATTGTGAATTGTACTAGAGTTGATTCTGTGAAAAAGTTTAAAAAAAAGTTTTTAGATGTTTCAAAATCTAATGGTCCAAAATTTTTATTTGGAAGAACAGGTAAGATTATTACAGATATTAGTGCAAATTTCATTGTTGCATATACTTCTTTTATTGAGATATTTTTTGCGAATGTGTGTAGTTGTGTCCCAAGGACTAAAAATGATGCAATTACTATTGTTAAAACAACTGCAATATAATAATACTCTTTTCCTAAACTTATTAGTATACCAATTAAAAATGTTAATATTGCAACTATTTGTGATGTTTCGGATACGTAATTTTTATATTTTATTGATAAAGAGTAATATGAAATTGATGTTAATATGAAAAATCCAATTACTGAAAAAACTATTAAACTTGAATCTTCTATTATATTAAATGATAAAAATCCGATTATGTAACCTAGTAAAGATATAAAAGTAAATGTTCTAAATCCTGCAAAATCCATTCTATGATTTTGTTGGAGTTTCATTTCTCTTTGAGCTCCTACGAATGCTCCAAGTATTATTGCAAAAAATAATCCAACTAAAAATTCATCAAACATAATAATATATAATTAAAATAGTTTATATTATTTTGTCGTTTTTTTATAGTTAGAGTTTTGAGCGGAGCGAATTTGTCTCTTTGTGAAACGATGCAAGCTACAAATTTATCTTCAATATATAAATAATACTTTAGCTACAAAGCGAGAGATTATTATTTATATTTTCTGAAATGGAATGGAAGAAAAGTTTATTTTTTATTTTAGTTGAATTTCTAAATGTTATTTTCTTTTAAAAATGTGGTGACAAATTCATATAAATAAAAAGTGCTCGCGATACGTATGAAGATTATATTTCACGGAGCTGCACAAGAAGTTGGTAAGTCTTGTATTGAAGTTCAAACTGGCGGAAAAAGATATATTATGGATGCGGGTATCAAGTTTACAAAAAATGGTGCTGAGTATCCAAAGTTTTTAGATAGAGTGTTCGAACTTGATGGTGTGTTTTTATCACATGCGCATCTTGACCATTCAGGTGCATTACCATTACTTGAACATAAGAATTTAAAGTGTCCAATTTATTGTACAAATTTAACTTGGAAAATTGTTAATTTATTACTTGCAGATAATTATCATTTAGAAAAATTAAAACATATTCATCCAGCGTATGTTGAACGTGATATTACTAAAGTTAAAAATGACCTACATTTTGTAACTTATGATAAGCAGTATGTAACTGGTGATGGAAAGGTTAAGTTTACTTATTTAAATTCTGGACATATTCCTGGTGGAGCGTCAATTTTATTAGAACTTGAAGGGAAAAAATTATTGTATACTGCAGATATTAATACTGAGGATACTAATTTAATGATTCCTAGTAATTTAGACGAAATTCAAGATATTGATATTTTAATTACTGAGAATACTTATGGAAATCGTGAACATCCTGGGAAAGATGAAGAAGAGAAAAAGTTTTTAGAGTATGTTCGTGAAACTATTAAGGGTGGAGGTTCTGTTCTTGTTCCTGCTTTTGCGGTTGGACGAAGTCAAGAAGTTTTAATTTTACTTGAACAATTAGAAGAACATATTCCTATTTATTTAGATGGTATGGCAAGAAAGGTTATGACTATGGTTGCAGAGTCAGATGATAAATATATTGATAATCGTGATGCTGTTGCTCGTATGATGAAGAGAGTTAGATATATTAAAAAGCCTACTGAAAGAGATCATATTGGAAAAATGAAAGGTATTGTAATTGTTACAACTTCTGGTATGTGTCAAGGTGGGCCTGTTATGACTTATTTAAAACATTTTGTTGGTAGGACTGAAAACCGTGTTATTATGACTGGGTATCAAGCGGCTGGGACAAATGGAAGATATATTCTTGAGGAGAGAACATTTAAAGAACACCACCATATGTATAAAGTTATTTGTGATATTCAACAAGTTGATTTTTCTGCTCATTATGGTCAAAGTGAAATTCGTAAGATGATGACAAAGATTAATCCTGCACATTTAATTTTACAACACGGAGATATTTCATCTTTAACAGAATCACTTGAATTTGCAAAAGAGAATATTGATGGAGAAGTGTACATGCCAGAGATTGGTGAAGTTATGACTTTTTATGAAGATGAATAAATTTCTCTGAAATTTATTTCTATTATTTTTAATACGTTTATTTCTTATTCTTTTGTTTTAGTTTTGATTTTGTGATTACAAAAATTTATAATATTTATATCTTAAAATTAAATATGGAAGGAAAAAACTGGAGTAAAATCTTTTCTATTATATTTGTAATTACTATGTTAATTTTGGCAGTTATACTCACAGAATATTTTGGACTAAGTTATAGTAGAATTGGAACATCAAGAACAACTGGTTTTGATATGATGTTTCTTCTAGGTTCAGGAATTTTTCTTGGAGTACCATTATTAGTTTCAATATACTTAAATTCTCTAAAAGGAAAAATTATTTTAAAATTAGATAGAAATACTAAATATTTAATTGGAGATGAAATAACTGGTAATTTTAATTTGAAAATTAAAAAAGAAATTAAAAATGGATATGTTTTAATTAGATTAAGTGGGTCTGGGAATGGTAAAATAGATAATTCCGGAGAAATTATTTTTAAAGATAGAAAAGGATATACTGAAGTATTCAAGTCAGAACAGATTATAGAATCTCAGAGAGACTATCTTAAAGGAGAAGATAAATATTATAATTTTAATGTTAAAATCCCTAACTTTGATAGAAGGTCAGAAGTTGGAAAAATGTTGTTTGCTAAAACACATAATAATTTAGTTGATGTAAATCAAATAGATTGGAAAGTGACAATTGAATTTTGGAGTAATACACAACTGTTTAAAGATTCTAAAAAAATAAAAATTAAAGCATACTAATTAATTTTTATTTTTACAGTAACCATTTATAAAATAATTTAATGATCAACATATGAATAATTTGAATAATTAAATTCAAAAATATTTTTTTAAATTATACATATTTTTTTAAATGTTAAAATAACTAATTAATTATGGATGAAGATAGTAAAATTATTTCTAAATATGAAAATGTTAAACATAAAACTGCTCTAAGAAAATTATATTTTATGTGGGAAGATAAAGGGGGTTTTTTGAAGGATGAAATTAAAGAAGAACTTGGGAAAATGTCTAAGGAAAAGTTTGAAATTATTTTTAAGGATTATTTAAAGTGTGAAATTTTTTATAAAATGAATACAATGCCAATTAAGTTTGGTTTTGAAAGTGATTTTTTAGAGTATGTGGAATTAATTATTAAACTTGAAGAGATTAAAATTAAAAAAAAGAAAGCTGGAGAAAATTCTGTTTTAAAATATTTTAAAACTGATTAAAAATAAGAAACTTTATATTTTATTTTTATAATGTGAGTCCTTCGAACGAAGTGAGTTCTTCTACTTTCTGAAAGAATGTTTTAACTAGATATTATCTTCAATGTATAAAGATACTATGATTTAGCGAATGCTAAATTTAATAGAGTATATTTTTCTCTTGGAAAAATTGTACTTTTTAAGAAGATAATTTAATCTTCTTCTACATAAACTACATCTTCGTCTTCATCTTCTAAATCTTCATCTAATTCATCATCAGATTCTTCTGAATTTTTCTCTTCTCTTTTTGCTAATTTTTCTCTTCGTAAATCATTTTTAATATTTTTACGTTTGTTGTTTCTAGTTGATGAATTACTTCGCATAATTGGTCTATCTTCATCTTCCATTCTTTCTCTATATACTAACGTTTTGAAATGAGCTGTTCTTTTTCTTTTCATTTCTAATGGAAGATTTGTTAAAGTAATTTTTTGTCCTTTTACAGGTCTTGTTAGAACTGTTTCACGTTTGGAGTTTTTTACTGTGTATGCGTGTTTATACGGATTTAATCCTCCAACTTTTTCTTGAAATACTACAATGTCTCCGGGTTGAATTTCAGATAGTTTTGAAATTAAATCAAATTTATTTTTATCTTCTAAAATTGCTTTTAGTTCAACTTGTGATGTTTTCTCTTCTACGTCATCGTATCCTGATGTGTGTAATACTGATGAGAAGCAGTCTAGTTCTTGCTGGTTTGCTGTGAATGTTTTTGTGTTTTGTGCCATTTTTATTTGTTTTTATTTGTTTTTATTTGTTTAATGACTTTTACAAAAGTACACCCAACACGTCGCCGGTTTTCCAGAGTAGAAACATTTTATATTTTCTAATGATTTATTTTCTAATTTAAAAGGTTTACAAGATGACTTTGCACCTGTTTGTTCTTTAATTTCATCTTCACTTTCTTTAGATTCTGCCCAAGCAACTAGACATCTACTTTTATTTTCAATTTCAGATTTAAACTCTTCAAAGTTATCAACTTGTTTTGTTACAGCATCCATTTTTGCTTTTGCATTATCATATAATCTTTGATGCATTTTGTCTAGTTCAATTTGTACTCTTGTTTCAATTTCAGCTAGTTTAACTTCGAACTTTTCATCTAAGTCACGAACATTAAATGTTACAACTCCATTTGCTACATCTCTTGGTCCTACTTCAATTTGAATTGGAATTCCTTGCATCTCCCATTTACTAATTTTAAATCCAGTATTTTCTTTTTTATAATCATCAACAATTACTCCAAATTTCTTTAAACTTGGTTCTAATTTTGACATTTGTTCATTTACTAAATCTTCTTTTCCTTTAAAGTACATTGGTAGTAATACAACTTTGTTTGTTGCAGCTCTTGGAGGTAATACTAAACCTTTGTTGTCTGAGTGTACCATAATCATTGCACCTATTGTTCTTGTTGATAATCCCCACGATGTTTGGTATGGCATTTGTTTTTTTTGATTCTTATCTAAGTATTCAATGTTAAATGCTTTCGCAAAATTTTGTCCTAACATATGTGATGTTGCTCCTTGAATTGCTTTTCCATCAACTAAAAATGTTTCAATTGTTTCTGTAAAGTCAGCACCATCAAATTTTTCTCCAACTGATTTTAATCCTCTGTTTACTGGAATTGCTAATAATTCTTCGTATGTTGCAGCGTATGCGTCAAGTGCATCTCTTACTTGTTGTTCTGCCTCCTCTTTAGTCTCATGAACTGTGTGTCCTTCTTGCCATAAAAATTCACGGTTTCTTAAAAACGGTGTTGAGTGTTTAAATTCCCAACGAATAATATTACACCATTGGTTCATTTTTAGTGGTAGGTCTCTATATGATTTAATCCATTTTGAGTATGCGTCATACATTATTGTCTCACTTGTTGGTCTGATTGCTAATTTTTCTTTTAACTTTGTATTTCCACTGTGAGTTACCCATGCAACTTCTGCTGCAAATCCTTCAATATGGTCTTCTTCTTTTACTAATAATTTTTCTGGAATTAATAATGGAAAGTATGCATTTCGTACTCCCATTTCTTTAATTTTTATATTTAAAAATTCTTGAATTGCTTCCCAAATTTGGTATGAATTTGGTTTAAAAATCATACATCCTGAAACATCAGTATATTCAATTAAATCTGCTTTTAGGATAACTTGAGTATACCACTCAGACATATTCTCTTCTTTTTTTGCTGTGATTGCTAGTTCTTGTACTTTTGCCATTTTTGTTTTAGTTTATTGTTTTTATTTTAATTTTTAGTTTGTTATTAATTTAAATTTATTATTTAAATTATATTTAAAAATATTAAAATAATTTAATCATAATAATAATAGTATTCTATCTATTATAAATGTTATTTATCTAAATTTAAAATTTAGTTTAAAATCCTCTTAATTGTCTTGTTTTGTACACTCTGTGTTATGTGTGTTATGTGTTATGTTTTATGTTTTAGAATTATTGTACCAATACAGGATATCCTAATATTGATATGTTAAAATTATAATAATAAATATAATTAAAATTGTTTAAATTAAGTTTATCGTACTTATAGGTATCTAGGCCGACAGAATTTCAATTTTAATATTGTCATAGAAGTTCTATGGATTCCATAGTTTATAAAGGTTTTTACTGTGGAGGTTGTGTTTGAATATTGTATTTTAATGATGTGTTTTGAATTGAATTTAGATAGTTATGAGATATATCTTTGAATTTAAATACAGGTGGGTATAAAAATAATTAATCTTATATATATTAATTTAAAGTATTATAAAAAATATTGAATTTGATTAAATTATATCATTTTGAATTAAAAATAAAATTTTTAGGAAAAATAAATAAATAAATAAATAAAAATAGATTTAAATTAATTAGATGAATTTTCAAATTCTTTAATTAGATTTTTTAAATTTAAATTTTTATAATTTTTATGATTTTGCCAAATTTGAAGGTTTGAAATGTCTTCGCTACAATTTATTGCAATTGCTTTGATATTTGCGTTATTTCCTGCTTGTAGTCCTGTGAATGAATCGTCAAATATTAAAACATTTTCTTTTTTTAGATTTAATTTTTTTAATCCATATTCCCAACAATCTGGAGCTGGTTTTCTATTTGTATAAAATTCTCGACCGAATCCTTGTATATCTAATTTTGTAAGGTTTAAAACAAAATCAAAGTGGCTTGTTTTTCCACCAGTACATACAATTGATGAAATATTATTTTGTTTTAATTGTTCTAAAAAACCATTAAATCCTGAAATAATTGGAACTCCGTGTGATTTTTCGTATTCCATACGAAATTTGTGCGCTTTATCATAAAGTTCTTCACAATTCCAGTTTGCTTTTGTTTGTTTTTTAAATATTTCAAAAATCTTAGTTGTACCAAAAGATTTGTATCTTGTTTCCCAATCGGATTTTGTGAAATTTATTTTAAATTCTTTTAGAATATGTTTTATACTTTGGTATCTTGATTCTTCAGAGTTTACAATTGTTCCATCAAAGTCGAATAAAATTCCTTTTAATTTGCTCATAAGTATTGGTTGATTATAACATTTATAAAATTTATTATTATTTCTTATCAGTTGAACTTTTTTCTTCTCTTTTCTTATTTTATTTTTTCGGGTTCAAATCCCGGATTTCCCATAACTTGTTCTCGTTTATGTTTATTTATTTAATAAAAATTTTTTATATATTTCTATTATATCTTTATCATATTTATGTGATAATTCTTTTGCTTTTTCTAATGAACATAATTTTAAACCATCTCCTTCTAAAACTTTAAACTTTTCTAAATTGTTTTCTAGTTTTGCAATGTATAAATCACTAGAAACATTATATTTATCTTCAAAACAATATCTTCTACAACCTACATATTCAAAATCTATTAAGTCAAAGTTTAGTTCTTCACGTATTTCTCTAACTATTGCTTGTGATGGCGTTTCTCCTTGTTCTATTGTTCCTCCAAATAAACCGTAGAGTTCTCCGTATTTTGAAATACTTTTTCTATCTTGAAGTGTAATATTTTTATCTTTATCATAAAAAGTAATTAGTGCGAATTTTTTTGTTTCCATTCTTGTTTTAGGTGTTTAAACTTTATAATATATTTGTGTTATATGTTCGAATGCTGTTCTTATATATTTAATTTTTTTAGTTTTAATATTTTTAGCGAAGCGTTAATAAAATGTTAAATCTAAACAAAATTATTCTATATTAAGTTTTCTTGAAATCAAAGAAAACAATATTTATGTTACAAAGAATTTTATTTTTTCTAAACGAAGTTTACGGAGTGTGAAAGAATAAGATTTTTGTAATTGTAAATTCTTAAAGACTACAATTTCTTATCAGTTTGATTTCTTTTTCTGCTTTTTCAAGAAATTCATTGAATTTCTAAGCCGATATGAAAACATTGTTTTCATAAAGTCTCGCTTGTGGATGTGTCGCTAGATATTATCTTCAAAAAATTAACTCTTTATTTCTTATAGTTTCTTGTAAATTGTGTTGATTTGTTGTTTTTAGTATGTTTTTGTGGCATCACATTTTGTGATACCATAATCTTTTTATTTTTTATAAAGTCTTATAATTTGTGTTATTTTTGAGATTTAATAAAATTTATTCCAATAATTTGTATAAACCTTGGGTTCCTAAATTTTCGTAACCTATTTCTTTTGCTTTATTATATAATTTATAACCTAATTCTAATCCTTCTAGTTTGATTCCCATCTTTTTACATTCTTCTAATGCAATTCCTAAATCTTTTATGAAATGTTTAATGTAGAATCCTGGATTAAAATCTCCATTTACAATTCTTGGTCCCATGTTGCTAAGTTGCCAACTTCCTGCTGAACCTGCTCCTGCTAATTCTATAAATTGGTTTAAATCTAAGTTTGCAGCTTTAGCGTATCTTAGAGATTCTACTGTTCCTATGATTGTTGTAGCAATTGCTATTTGGTTTGCCATTTTAGCGTGCTGTCCCGCTCCTGCTGAACCCATTAATCCAATCTTTTTCCCCATTAGTTCTAGTAATGGTTTAATTGTATTAAATGTTGTTTTATCTCCTCCAGCGAAAATTGTAAGTGTCGCGTTCTTTGCTCCTAAATCTCCTCCAGTTACTGGACAATCTAAACTTAATACTTCTTTCTTTTTAGCAGTGTTGTAGATTTGCTTTGCAAGTTCTGGGTTTGATGTTGTCATGTCAACAATAATTGTTCCTTTTTTAGAACCTTCTAAAACTCCATTTTCTCCTAAAATTACATCTTCTACATCTTTAGGAAATCCTACAATTGTAAAAATAATATCTGAATTTTCTGCTACTTGTTTTGGGTTCTCACACCATGTTGCCCCGTTCTCAAGTAATTCATTTGCTTTTGATTTAGTTCTGTTATATACAAAAATTTCGTGTCCTGCTTTTTGTAAATATCTACACATTGAACTTCCCATAACTCCTGTTCCAATCCATCCGATTTTTTTTGATTCCATAACAAAATTAGTGTTTTGGTTTTTATAAAGCCGTGTTGTCTGTTGTTGGTATTTGAAAAAAATAGATAAATTATTAATAGTATAATCATTAATTAAATTAAATTATGACATTATATTGAATTCTGATTAAAAATAAGCTAATATATGTGAAAACAACTAAAAATATTACAAAAGGTTATAAAATAGTATAATATAATTATTATAATGAGAATTTTAAAACAATTAAAAATTAGTAATAATATTATATTTAATGGAGAAGTTCAAATGATTTTTCGCCCATTATGTATGTTCTTTGTAACTCATAAATATTTACTAAAACATTTTGGTTCTGAAAAAATTAAACAAATTTATTCTGATAGTTCCTTATTTGATTGTTATATTTGGTATAAAGAAATTGAAAAATTGAAAAACTTAGATAATGTTTTAAAAATTAAAACATTTCTAAGTTTTATTAGTATGTTTGGTTTTGGTGACTTAGAGTTAAAACATTTTAAAAATAATACTTTATTATTTTCACATAATAGATATATTATTTCTAAATTATATGAATCAATTCATAGTGAAAAACCAGAGATTTTAATTGAAGAAACTTTAAGTATTTTT
>JABSQY010000029.1 GCA_013215525.1 Nanoarchaeales archaeon
AACTATTAAATCAATATATTATTCAATAAGTTATATAATAATCTTATATATAATAACTATACTATTTACTCCAAAACATTATGACTTAAACTGTGTATTTAGTGCTTGTGGCATCCAAATATTACAATTTACAAATTTTATATATATTTGGATTCCAATAACAATAATAGTTACAATTTTACCAACATATTATTTTCAAAAATATTTATATAAATATTTTAAATAAAAGATTTAAATAAAAAACAAATTATTTTTTATCATCAGCATCATACTTTGCATTACTTTCATTAAGTTGTCTATTAACTCGAATAAAAGTTGCACGTTTACTAAATTCTTTTAATTTTCTTGCACCAATATATGTTCCAGTACTACGCAAACTTCCAAATAAATCAGAAATATAATTCTCCATTGACCCTTTATGTGGGATTAAAGTATAACGTCCTTCGGAAGCGCGATGTGCATCTTTTTGCCCATAGTTATCAAGCATTGCTTTATTAGAAGATGAACCATAATATTCTTTATACAATTTACCATTCATCTCAACAGTTTCACCACCACTTTCTTCAAACCCTGAAAATAAACTTCCACACATATTAAAATCAGCACCACCACAAAATGCTTTAGCAATACAACTAGGGTGAACTTGTCCACCATCTGCAATAATTAAACCACACTCCCCTTGAGGATTTGAAATCCCATGAGCAGCATCTGCACACTCAATCACAGCAGATAGTTGTGGATATCCAACACCTGTCATCTTACGAGTTGTACATGCAGAACCAGGTCCAATTCCAATTTTTACAATATCAGCACCATTTAAAATAATTTCTTCAGCCATTTCATTTGACACAACATTCCCTGCGATAATAATATGTTTAGGTAATAAACTTCTAACATATTTAATTGTGTCTAAAAATCTTTCTAAATATCCGTTTGGAACATCAATAGTTACAAAAGAAAAATTATCAATTAATTTTTCTTTAATCATAAGTTTTAATTGTTCAACATCACGATCACGAATTCCAAGTGTATAACTAACATAATCTGGGTCTTTAAAAGTTAAAAAAAATTCTTTATATTCTTCAATAGAATAATATTTATGAAATGTTGTAATTATTTTATGTTTAGCTAAAACAATTGCTGTAGAAAAAGTGCCACAACTTGCCATATTTGCAGTCATAATCGGAACTCCAGTCCACTTTTTGGGTGAATGATAAAAGGAAAAAGTTCTAACTAATTCTACATCCTTTCTGGATTCCATAGTACTTCTTTTAGGTTTTAAAAGAACGTCACAATAATCTAACATAACTTCATTTATAATTCTCATACCACAAAGTGTTAGATTTTTAATCTTTAAAAACATTTGTAAATATAATTTGATAATTTAAAAATATTATAAATTTCATTATTTTTAATTTTTTTTATCATTATTTCACATTACTACTTTAATTTTAAAGTAAATTATATAAACTATTAATTCATAAAATTTAATATGATTGAAACAACACCATATGCAATAGGATTTATAATTTATGTTGTATTTAATTTAATAACATTTGATGTATATTCAAAAGGAAAAGAATATGTAAACCATATGGTTTTATACATGATTTATATATATTATACTTTACTTGCAGGATATGTAATTAATTTAGTAGATTCTGTAGCTGGAGAGGAGCCAATGTACATTTTTTTACAAGTTCTAGCCTACGCAATCGCAGGAGGAGTATTTATGGTATATCACTATAAATATGAAATTTCAAAAAATAAAAAGTTCCACGATAAAATTGGAAGTTTTTAATCTAATTTTTGCCAAATGTGTGTGTTCTGGATACCAAAGGTATCAATTTAGACATATATTTTATTTATTCTACAATTTCTTTTTTAGAAATAAATTCTTTAATTAATTCTCCAGAATCATTTTTCATTGAATAATCATAATTAGAATAATTTTTAGATTTTACAAATTCAACAAATTTTTCTCTTTGAGACAGTTGCATTAATTCCCAAGATTTCAAAGTATCACATTCATACTTTGTATCACAGTACCCAACACGAAGGTCACTGTTTGGAGCAACTGTTTCCTTTTTATCTACAATTTCATTAACTAAAGGATGAAGTGGACAAGCAGTACAACCATTTCCAAATTCTGTAAGGTTTAAACAAACACCACTAGGACTAACCTCATCATTAGCAAACCTATCACGAAACTTTTGTAACTTTTCATCATTACTTAATTTATCAATTTCATTTTTTCTAATTTTATTTAAATCCTGTGTATTTAACCAAATATCTGATTCAACATCTTCTTGATTTGAAAACTTAACGCCACAACAACCATAACACGACAAATTTAAATGTCGTAATTGACAGGGATAAGATTCCATTAAATCAATAGTTGAACTACTTTTTTGATTTTGATTAGATTGTTTAGTCATTTTAAAATAAAATTATTGTTTTCTACAATTATAAATATAATAGTTGTTAAGTATTTAAAAAAAGAAGTATTATAAATTATTTTATTTAGAATTATAATTTATTAAAATTAATTAATTTAATATTAAAAATTTCAGCATTTAAACAAATGTATTTAATTTTTTCAATATCTAATTCACGATCTTTATTTAAACTAGATTCGCACTCAGGGTCGTACGTCCCAGGATGAAATAAAATCTCATAAGAATTATTTTCATCCATTTCTTCAAGTAATTCATTTAAATCATCTAACTCAATATCAGTTCCATCAATTACTTTTTTATCTGTTGTACGAACATTTCCTAAACTCTCCCAAGATTTTCGACAAGGCAAATCATTTTCCAAACAAAATTTCTCAACAGCCATCCCCTCAGCTTCACTGCCGCAAGACTTATGAACATCTAAATGTGATGGGAAAAAATCAAAAGTATCCATAAACATTTCAATTTGTTCTTCAATTTCATCATAGTAACTATCTGTTTTAAAAACTAAATGAAGTCCTACAGAAATATTCTTTGAATTTTTAAATTCAATTAATTCATTAATTTGAGAACTTTGATTTCCTGTAATTTTACTAACCATAACTGTTGTTGAAGATAAGAAATTTTCTCTAATCAAATCTAAAATAGATTCATTAAAAATTTCACTATATCCAAAATCATCAGCATTAATAATTAACTTTTTCATAATTGGTTATGATTTGTTGAGTTTATAAGTTTAACTAATCATAATAATAAATAATATTTTTAAACCTATAAACTAGAAAGGTGATTAATTAACCTATTAGAATAAAAAAGTATATAAGTTTACTAACTTCAAATATTTTATGAAGGTAATAATTTTCGACTTTGATGGTGTAATCGCTGACACATATGATTTTATTAAAAATATTTGTGATGAGATTGGAGTTGGAGTATCTCATGAAGAATTTAAAGCGCACCACGATGGAAATGTATATGAAACACCAGCAATAAAATTTACAGAACAAGACGCAAAAAATTTAGTTTCAAAATATTTTAATCAAATCCACACAACAAAGTTTTTTTTAACAAAAGAGAATCTAAAACAATTAAGTGAAACTTATTCTTTAAATATTATATCAAGTTCAGAAGCAAATTCTATTAATAAATTTTTAAAACATAATGAAATTGAATTTTTTGATGAAGTTCTTGGTGTAAATTTTCATAAATCTAAAGTTCATAAGTTTAATTATTTATTTGAAAAATATAACTTAAAACCTAATGAATGTATTTTTATAAGTGATACAGTTGGAGACATTTTAGAAGGACATAAAGTAGATGTAAAAACAATCGCTGTAGATTATGGATTCCACGATAAAGAAAGATTAAAAAAAGCAAACCCACACAAAATTGTATCTAACTTTGATGAGATTTTAAAAGAAATAAATTTATTAAACTAATAAAAATAATAAAAAATAATTAAATAATATTAAGTAAACTTAAAATTAACAAACTTTTCCATCAACGTTTTTATCAACAGAAACGCCAGCAACTTCTTTTCCATTATATTCTACTTTTCCAGATTTTCCAAATATTTCAATTTTCTTAAACGCTTTTGAATTAATTCGAGATTCATTATCAGCAACATCATCACCACACTTTAACTGTGTACCAACATCTAAATCTGAACTTAAAAGACCAACAACTTCATCACCGCATGCAAGAATCATACCATTAGATTCATAACCACCAAGCTTTGCAGGTTTTAAATTATTAATTACAATAACTTTTTTATTTAATAGGTCTTCTTCAGTATAATGTCCTTGTAATCCTGAAACAATTTGTTTCTTTTCATTTCCTAAATCAATTTGTAAAATATATAATTTTTCAGAATCTGGATGTTTTGATACTTCAACAACTTGACCAACTACTAAATTTAATTTATTAAATCCTTCACGTACACTAACTACTTCCACTGCAGGTTTTTCTAACTTAATCTTTTCAAATAAATTTTCTTTAGCTCCTAACGTGTGTCCCTTCTCTAAAAATTCAACCTTAAAAACACCATCATTTTTAATATTAAATTGTTTAAACAATAACTCAGACTTATTAGGAATAATACAATGTGTAAACTTACCAAAAAAGATACAAGCAGAACATAAAACATTCATAATAGTTCCAAGTCTTTTTTCATCTTTTTCAGCCCAAGGTGACACCTTATTTACATACGCATTAGTATCTCTAATTGCAGTCCATAAAACATCAAACGCTTTTGTATACTCTAAATTTTGCATTAAAGAATTAAAATTATCATAAATATTTAAACTCTCAAGTAACTCAGTATCAACAGATTGTAACTCTCCCATCTCAGGCATACCTTCACCAAAAGGTTTACTTGTCATTGCGTGAACACGTGAAACTAAATTCCCAAAATCATTATTTAATTCATTATTAACTTTTTCAGCAAACATTTTTTCAGAAAAATTAGAATCTTCTCCAAAACTTCCATTTGTAATTAAAAAATATTTAAACTCTTCAACACCAAACTTTTTAGCAAACTTAATAGGATCAATAACATTACCAAGTGACTTACTCATTTTATGTCCATTCTCATCAAGCAGCATTCCATGCGCAAACACAGACTTTGGTAACTCCATATCAACAGACATTAAAAAAGCAGGCCAGTACACTTCATGAAACCACTTAATATCTTTTCCAATCATATGAACATCACAAGGCCAAAAATCCATTTTATCATTATTCTCTAAAGCGGACACGTAATTAAATAATGCATCAAACCAAACATATGTCACGTGTGAACTATCAAAAGGTAATTCAATTCCCCACTCAAGTTTTTTCTTATTTCTAGAAATTGAAATATCACGAAGTCCATCTTTAACACGATTAATAGTTTCAAGAGCTTTTGATTTAGGTTTTAAAAAATCGCTATTCTCATAGAATTTTAATAATTTATCTTCATACTTTGATAACTTAAAAAAATAATTTTCCTCACTAACTGTGTCGCAAACTTTTTTATGATCAGGACAAATATTTCCCTCATTTAAATCAGCTTCTTCATAATATCTCTCGCAACCAACGCAATATAAACCTTCATAAGTTCCTTTGTAAATATCTCCATTATCAAATGATTTTTGTAACATCTTTTGAACAAACACTTTATGATCTTCATCTGTTGTTCGTACAAAATAATCATTAGAAATATTTAATTTAGTTAATAAATTTTTAAATTGAGGAACCATTAAATCAACATACTCTTTAGGAGATTTATTTATCTTTTCAGCAGTATCAACTATCTTTTGACCATGTTCATCTGTACCAGTTAAAAAGAAAACATTTTTCCCAATATCTCTATTCCATCTAGCTAAAACATCACACACAATAGATGTGTACGCAGTTCCTAAATGTGGTTTTCCACTCGCATAATAAATTGGAGTTGTAATAAAAAAGTTATTATTATTATTCATAGTATAACTAAAGAGTATTATCTTTATAAAATTTCTTTATATTAAGCCGCATATTGTCCATATAACTCTAAATTAATCTCTTCTAAATGCTTTTGAATATCAGCATCATTAGAAGGTAAAGTTTTTCCTAAATCAACTCCATAATATTTAGTAACATAATCGGATAGTTCTTGTAATTTTACCATAGTTAATTCATGTGGATGTGCCTGTAAAGATTGAGAGATATTATAATCACTAACAAGCATAAGTGATTCAATTACTTTTTTATCAATTGGTTTATCTGGCATATTATCTAAACTACCATGGATTGTAATTAGTGTTTTTTCTACACTTTCAGAAAATCCAACTGGATTAATTTCTGTATATCTTTCTTTATCAGTATAAAATAGAGTATGTAGAGGAATAATAGAAATAGATATATCTGGATTATTTAATCGAGTAATATAGCGATGAGGTGCTTGATCTACTTTACGAGGAGTTGCAGAAATAATTAGACCATTTTCTTTAAGAGAAGCTCCTATATCACAAATTATTCTATTAACATCATTTAAACAAGCTCCAAGATTTGAATTTTCATGTGGTGTAAAAATAACATCAAGGTCATGAATAGGTTTAATTTTATTATCAGTACCAGACCCAATTATACCGACTAAACCCAGCTCATCAAGTTTAGAGTTTGCACAGACACGTTCAACAGTATTTAATACTAATTTAGTATGTATCGGGTCAATCTCATATCTTAACTTCATAAATAATCTAATATTCTAGAATTTATAAGCGTTGTCACTACTTAGAACAACATAACACAAGTAAATAAAATCAATTCAACCTAAAATTTCACGTAATTTTGAAATAATAATTTTTTTCTTCTCATTATCCATTGGTAAAATAATCTTTAAACTTTGTCCACCATATAACCACTTAATTTTTGAAGTAGTTTTTAATTGAAACTTTAAAGAATGAGGTATTTTATCAGAAACTGTTTGTAAATCAAGCCAACGTATAAACTCTTCTTTTAAAATATCATCATACGACACAAAACGTAAATCAAGCTTATTTCGAACACCAACTCCAGACTCACAGAAAAACACATCAACATTTCTATCAAATACATTATAACTTGCCAAAATATTTAATTTCTTTAAATCAATATCAGAAATTAACTTAAATAATTCATCTCTATTTTCTCTATATTCATCAAGTCCAACTAAAGCAAAAACTCCCCAAGTCAAAATTAAACCTAAAACTAAAATAAATAAAATAATACTAATCTTAAATCCAAACGACCCATTAGAAAAAGTTAAAATCAAATCCGACAAAAACATAAAATAATACAAGTAACAAATATTATAAAATATTATTTTAATTAATAAATTGTAATTTTAAAGTACAAGAATTAAACAAGAATAAAATAAATCCATTAAGAAAATAATAAATTAATTAAAGAATAATTATAAGAGATAAATATAGGTAAGATAAAATGCAATTTTTAGTAAAAGGATTAGATGGAAAAGATAAAGGTGCGATGGCTAGAAGATTAGCCGTTAGAGAAGATCACATTAAATTAGGAGATAAACTTTTGGCATCAGGAAATATGTGGTATGGTGCTGCATTGTTAGATGATGATAACAAAATGAAAGGTTCAGTTTTTATAATGGATTTCCCTTCAAGAAAAGAATTAGATGAGTGGTTAAAAATTGAACCGTATGTAACTGGAAACGTATGGAAAGAAATTGAAATACATAATGCAAATGTTCGTGACCCAATACAATTTAACAAATCAAAAGAGTTCTTTGAAATAAATAAGTAATAAACAAAAACGAGACAGCAGAAACACACGCGAAGCCACTTTCCGCTCTAATTCTAACTTCGTTTTTAGATTTTTTCAAGAATGAATAATTTTCGTATACAGATTATAGTATACATATCTCTGTATACTAAAAATGTTTATTATTGTTAAAATATGGAAACTTCGCATAGCGAAACAGAAAAATAAAAAAACAAACTTTTTATAAAAAAAATAAAATTTTTGACTAAAGTCAAAAAAATAACTATTCTTCAAACCACTGATATTTATCTTGTAACTTATGTCCAACTAAATTCAAAATTCCAACAAACACTGTAGCAATTAAAATCATAAACCAATCAAACCCTACAAGAGCAACTGTTCCAAAAAAGTGTGAAAGAGGAGTGTATAAAACAAGCAACTGTAACGCAAGTGAAAACACAACCGCATAAACTAAATACATATTTGAAAACATTGATAAACCATATTCTGAACGAATCGTTTGTAACCGTACAAGCTCCATCACAATCATACTAGTAAATGCAATAGTTTGAATTTTCTCAATTGAATAACCATTAACATTTCCAAACTGAATTAAAGCTAAAATTGCAATAGTAATTAAAGTTGCAACATACACAACCTTGAATGCCATAACATTATCCATAATTCTTTCAGTACGACGAACTGGCTTTTCATCCATAATAGTTTTAGAATAAGGGTCCACAGACAATGCAATCGCAGGTAAACCATCAGTAATTAAATTTAGCCATAAAAGCATAATCGCAGTCATTGGAAGAGGAAAACTTAAAGCAATCGCAAAGAAAATTAACATCACTTCAGCAAGATTTGATGAAAACAAATAATTAACAAATTTCTTAATATTTTGATAAATACCACGCCCTTCTTCAACAGCTTTTACAATACTTGTAAACTTATCATCAAGTAAAATCATATCACTCGCTTCCTTTGCAACATCAGTCCCATTAATCCCCATAGCAATACCAATATCAGCCTTTTTAATAGCTGGCGCATCATTTACTCCATCACCAGTCATTGCAACAACCTCACCAGATTTTTGTAAAATCTTTACAATCTCCATTTTATGTTTAGGTTCAACACGAGCAAAAATATTTGTAGTTTTTAAAATATGTAATTTTTTTAAATCAGATAACTTTTCAAAAGCACTTCCCTCTAAACTATCTCCGACAATCCCAATCTGACTTGCAATCCCTTTCGCTGTTTCAATATTATCTCCAGTAATCATAATAACACGAATTCCAGCTTTGTGACATTTAACAATTGAGCCGTGAACTTCAGGATGTGGTGGGTCGAGCATTGCTTGTAATCCAATGAAAATTAAATTATTTTCCATCTTTAAACCTTTTTCAGTAGACTTAAATTCTTTGTACGCAAAACCAAGAACACGTAACGCTGAACTTCCAAAAGTTACATTTTGTGAATTAATTTTTTCAATATCTGCTTTTGTAATCTTACGAACTTTCCCATTATCTAAAATTCTAGAACACTTTGAAACAATAGCTTCAGGTGCACCCTTTGTAAAAATAGTTTTCTTTTTAGATTGTTTATCAAGACATACAACACTCATTAATTTACGAACTGAATCAAAAGGAACTTCATCACATCTCTCATTCTCAGATCTAATCTTTTTAAATTCAATTCCAAACTTTTTACCTGACACAACTAACGCTCCCTCAGTAGGGTCCCCAGTAATTACCCACATCCCTTCTTTCTTTAAATAAGTTGAATCATTACATAAAACTCCCGCTCTAAATAACATTGAATTAATTTTTGAATTAACAATTTTTCCTTGCGGATTATATCCAGAACCTGTAATCTCACTTTCACAATTAATATCCCAAACAGATTTTACAGTCATTTGATTTTCAGTAAGTGTCCCAGTTTTATCAGAACAAATAACAGTAGTTCCACCAAGTGTTTCAACTGATGGTAATTTACGAATTAAAGAATTATTCTTAACCATCTTCTTAACCCCAATCGCAAGCGCAACAGTTACAATCACTGGAAGGCCTTCAGGCACAGCAGCAACAGCTAAACTAATAGCAACTAAAAACCAATCCTTAGCAGCAAACACAAATCCAATGAAATCTCCTGCAAATAAAATACTAAATAATCCATCTTTCCAAACTCCAACAACAAACACAAGTAAACAAATAACTAAAGTAATTGATGCTACATATTTTCCAAAAGATTCTAACTTTTTTTGTAAAGGAGTAAGTTCCTTTGTAGCTGATGAAATCAAATCAGCAATTTTTCCAATCTCAGTTTGCATTCCTGTAGAACACACTATACATCTAGCTTTTCCAGAAGTAATAATTGTCCCAGAAAATATCATATTCTTTTGTTCTCCAATAGTTTTATCTCCTGAAATTGCTTCAACCTTTTTAGAAACAGAAGTACTCTCTCCAGTTAATGCCGCTTCAGCAGTTTGTAATAAAGTTAAACTAATAATTCTACAATCAGCAGGCACCTTATCTCCTTCCTCAAGTAAAACAATATCTCCTGGTACAAGTCCACAAACTTCAATTACTTCAATATCTGAATCTCGAACAACACGTGTAGTATGTGCAGAAATTTTAGAAAGTGCATCAATTGATTTTTCAGCTTTATATTCTTGAATAAAACCAAACACTGCATTAAACACTAGTATTACTAAAATAATAATTGCTTCAGTTTCTTCACCAGAAATAAAAGATATAATAACTGCAAAAATTAAAATATAAATTATAAAACTTTTAAACTGATTAATAAATAACACAAAAGGATTAATTCCCTTTTTAGCTTTAAGCATATTCTCACCATACTCTTCAATTCGAGAACTAACTTCTTTTTTTGAAAGTCCTTTATCTTTATCAGACTTTAACTCTTTCAAAACTTCTTGATAACTTAAATTATAAAAACTCATATATACTATATGTACAAATTATTTTTATAAAGATTTAGCATCACAGTATTATAATAGAATATACGCAAACAACTATATAAGTAAAAAAGAAAAGAAAAACAAACAAATAAAATATATATATACAAAAGAATTTAACTTATCTTTCAAATTCTTTATCTAATTCATCATTAGAATAAACTGCTGAAGTTCTACTATTTAAAATTTGAGAACCAGCATTTCTTTCAAAATTCGTAATTCTTCTCTCCAGTTTTAAAACTGCATCATCAAACTTTTTACTCGTATTAAAATGTAATGTTCTAAAGTATAAATAAGTTATAACCAAAAACACATTAAACAGAGTCATTAATAAAATCCAAATTTCTAAAGGCATATATATTACATGATTTGAAACTAAATAAAACTCGTGTTGATATTTTTCCCTAAATCAGCAAATAAAAGAAAATAATTCAACTAGAGTATTAAATAGATAAAAACTCAATCATATAATATGGAACATAAAGTAACAAATAGTATAACAAATCAATTAACAATTAATAAAGATAATAAAGAAAATTTATCATTATTTGATAAAATCAAACAATTAAAAATCTTATTAATATTATTTTTATATTTAATATTTTTAAGTTATATATTCACAAATACGCCAAACAACACATTCATGTTAAACCTAATGGGATTATTTTTTGTATTCTTTTCCTTTTTCAAAATAATAAACATAAAAGAATTCAAAGAAAGTTTTCAAAACTACGACCCCATCACAAAATACATTCCAGTTTATGGATACATTTATCCATTTTTAGAATTATTATTAGGAAGTATGTTTTTATTAAATTCAAATTTAAAAATAGCTGCATTTTCTACAATAATTATATTATCTTTAACAACATCAGGAATAATATACAAATTAAGTAAAGGAGAAATATTTGAATGTGCATGTTTAGGAGCAGTATTTAAAATACCATTAAGTAAAGTTACAGTGTTTGAAAATTGTCTTATGATTGTAATGTCAATATACTTATTGTTATAAAATTAATAGTATGTGTTCATCGAAGATAGTATAACTTTCAGTTTCAAAATAATTAATAAAAAAAGCGCCGAAGACGGGATTTGAACCCGCAGTTCGAAACGAACCAGATTTCCAGTCTGGCGCAATACCGGATTATGCGACCTCGGCGTAATTTGACAATACTTGTTCAACATCGATATAATGCTAATCATATATGAAATATATGTAAAGTAATTGCCGGATAGAATAAAATAAATATCTTTGGTTTAAAAACTTAACTAGAATAATAAAATTTTCATTAATTTTAAAATTTAACTTTAGAATATAAAAAAGCGCTCACGGACGGATTTGAAACTCAACGAACTTGTTCGTTGTGCTTAAAACTTTATGAAATATTTTATTTCATAACGGCTTAGAAATTTTTAATTTCTTGAATTTATTTCAAATTTTTATATTGCCAATTCGAAATGAATTATGTCATAAAATAAAATAAATCAAAGAATAATAATATATATGTAGAATTTAGTTTTTTAAAAAAAGCGCCCACGGACGGATTTGAACCGCCAATTCGAAACGAACCAGATTTCTAATCTGGCGCTATACCGGATTAAGCGACGTGGGCAACAAATAATTTCAATAATTACTTACTGAATAATATAGAATAAATTAATATGATTTAAAAAGCTTATGATTTAGTAGAAATAAAAATATAGTATAAAAAAGATTTAAAACTTATTTAATTTAAAAAATAATAAGTTTCACCTTCAGAAATAATCTCAATTTCACCATCCTCAATTTTTAACCCAGATTCATTATCACACACATAAATTTCTTCGCCTGGATTTTCTTTAGAAATTTTTTCAAAATTTTGAAATTTAACTTTTGGGAAATCTTCAGAATTTAAATGAGGTATAAAATTAAAATCAACAAAACCTAAACCTTTAGGAACAGATGAACTAATTTTATCATAAACATATTCAGAAGAGCCCCATAAGCTTTTACAAGTAACAATACTTCCAGCAGAGATTCCAACATATACGCGAGTTTTAAGTAATTCATTTAATTCTTTATCAAAACCACTCTCTCTCATTTTTTCAATTAAATAAGTAGTATCTCCACCACCAACACAAATCACATTACACTTCTTAATTCTTTCAAGGCATAATTTCATATCTAAAACTGCAATATCAATAATGTCTGTATATCCTAACTGATGAAATTCATATAAATTTTTAATAAGCCAATCTTTATCATCTCCAATTTGATTTGCAGCAGTTGGAATGAATGCTGTTCTAATCTCCTCTTTCCCAACTAATTCTTTAAGAGTTTTTTTTAAAGATTCATTACAAATCCCATTTGATGTTAATAATAGTTTCATAAAATTATTACAAATAATTTCATTTATAAATTTAATTAATATTACATAACCAAATTTATACACTTTTAAACTATATTTATAAACTAAAAAAAACAAAACATATTATGACAGTAAACAAAGTTAAAATAACACCGCAATTTAGTTACGATTATAATAAAATTTTAAATCAGCAGTACACAGACGAAAACGACCACGTAAAAAATTTCTCAAGTTTAATATCTGACAAAGATAGATTTTTAAGAATTCTTCCACTAATTGGACACAATCAAGAACTAATTGAAAAAACTTTAGATTACAAATTAATTGAAAATGTAGAGTTCTACATTGTTCGAGCAGAAAAATTTAAATCATTCTCACTTCCAATCACAATTGAATATTCAATTTGTCCGGAAGAAATGTTTTTATACTTATTAAAAGAAATAATTAAAGTATCCGTTACAGATAGATTCCCAAGCGATGAAGTAAGAGAAGTTGCAATTAACTCTTTTATTGACTACATATTAATTAATGGAGAATTTGGAAAAAATGATTTCATTAAATTTGGTAAAAATTTACACGAAGATTCACAAAAACAATTTCCAAAATACAAATTTGAAGATATTGATTTTTCATCTAAAACAATGAAAGAACACATTGAAAAATTATATGACAATATAACTTTTGATTAAGAAACTAATTTATAAAACAAACAATTAAATAAAAATAATTAATATTAAACTTATACTTAATATAAATTAAAAATTAAAATAACAAAATGGCAATAAACCCAATCGCAATCTCAATATTTGGACTCGACATCTACTGGTATGGAATAGCATACGTATTAGGTTTTTTATTTGGGTTTTGGTACATTAAAAAGTTTAACAAAATTAAAGGTTTATCAAATGAAGTTTTAGACGATATTGCATTTTATGCAGTTTTATTTTCAATAATTGGTGGAAGAGTATTTGAAATAGTATTTTATCAATTTTCATACTACATTGCAAACCCAACACAGTTACTAGCTGTGTGGAATGGTGGGATGTCAATTCACGGTGGAATTTTATTTGGAGTATTAGCAATATACTATCAAGCAAAAAAACATAAAATAAATCCATTACAATTAATTGATTTATTTATTGTACCTGCAGCATTAGCGCTTGCCTTTGGAAGACTTACAAATTTTATAAATCAAGAATTAGTAGGAAAAGTAACAACAAGTTCTGTTGGTGTAGTTTTTCCAAAAGTAGATAATCAAGTAAGACATCCATATCAAATCTATTTAGGATTAAAAAATTTAATAGTATTTCAAGTTTTATTTTATATACAAGAATTCAAAACAACAAAACCAGGAACACTAACAGCATGGTTTTTAATCTTATTTAATATTGGAAGATTTATAACAGATGTATTTAAAGTTCCAGACGTTCAAGTAGGATTTTTAACAATGGGACAAATATTAAGTATATGTTTTATTGGAATTGGAATATATATTTTATATAAAAATAGAAATAAATAAAAACAAATAAAATGGGAAATCAAAAATATAACTTTCAATATTGTCAAAAAATAGTTATACTATCAAAAGATAAAACAAAAGTACTTCTTGCAAAAAGAAAAGGAGAAGAAGATTTTGATGGTATTTATTCTTTTATTGGTGGAAAAATGGAAACAGGTGACACATCAATAATTTCAGGATTAAAAAGAGAAAAAGATGAAGAAATAGGAATTGATTGTAAATTAAATTTATTTGTAAATTTTTCACATAATTTAGAATACATAACAAATGCAGAAGATTATATGATACTCCCACATTACTTAGCAATATATGAATCTGGAGAAATTAAATTAAATGAAGAATATTCAGATTACAAATGGATTGAAATTTCAAAATTAGATAATTTTGAACCAAAAATAAAAACAATTTTAAATGTTGTAAATAAAATATTAGAACTTGAAAAAATATCAAAAGAAAAAGATTTTATTTTAATTTAATAAAATATAATTTAATAAAGTATACATAAACCTAAACATTTAAATACTAATTTTTCATTATATATTATATGGCAAAACTTGAAACGTGGCAAATTTTAATTAATGATTTAATTGAAAATGTTATGGCTAAAGAAGAATCAGGTTTTCATAGATTATATAAGGTACACAATCATAATTTAGATTCATATTTCTCTCAAAAAGATTATATAATTCAAGGCGATTATATTTTAAAGAAACTAAATCCTTGGGAAATAGGAGTAGTTGCAAAACAAAAATCAAAGTTTCATATAGAATTTAATTATCAACTACACACAATCAATTGGGACAAATCACATGGTCCAACATTTGAAATTCTTTCAGAAAAAAAAGATGATATAAATTTAATTCAAACCTATTGCGATAATTTTAATGAAACATATTATACATTAAAAGCTAAGTGTAGTATAATAGCTAAACCAAAAACAAGTTATTTACAAAATATTTTATCTCGTTCTAAAGCGGATTCAGTTAACAAACTCCACCACAAACAGCTTTAAAACAGAATTAAGCAAATTCTAAAAGACAAATTTATAAACTTATAAATTCATAACAAACTATGTTAAAAAACTTTTTAAATCCAACTACTTACTATCTAGGATTATTTCACATAGTTCCGCTAGCAGCATTTTTTCTTCCAATTTCATTAATAGATTGGATTGTATGTATTTCATTATATTTTATAAGAATATTTTTCATAGGTGCAGGATATCACAGATACTTTGCGCATAAAACATACAAGACATCACGACTAGTGCAGTTCATATTAGCATTTTGTTCCCAAACTGCAATGCAAGGTGGAGTTGTCTGGTGGGCATCACATCATAGAAAGCATCACATAAATAGTGACACAATTAAAGATGTACATTCTCCAAAACAAAAAGGATTATTCTTCGCACACATCGGTTGGCTAATGGAAGGAAAATGTTCAAAAACAGACAAGGCAGTTGTAAAAGATTTAACAAAATATCCTGAACTAATGTTTTTAGATAAATTACACATGTTACCTGGAATCATATTAGCAACTGGATTATATTTATATGGTGGATTAAGTATGTTAATTGTAGGATTCTTTCTAAGTACATTATTAGTATTACACGGGACATGGACAATTAATTCACTAATGCACACATGGGGAGTACAAAGATACAAAACAACAGACACATCAAGAAATAACTTAATACTTGCAATAATTACAATGGGAGAAGGTTGGCATAACAATCACCATCACTACCAAAACTCAACAAGACAAGGTTTTTTTTGGTACGAATTCGATCCAACATTCTACATTTTAAAAACATTATCTTATACAAAAATAATATGGAAACTAAATCCAGTTCCACAAAAAGTTAAAGATAATTTTTAATTAATCTTCTCTACTTCGAATATTACTTCTATAAAAATGCCACACAAATACAAGTAATCCACCAAAGTAAAATATAAATAGTACAACTAATCGAACAAATTCAACTGTGTTTGTCATTTTAGATTTATATGCTAATTCAATAGGATTAAAAGTATTATAATTCTTATTTTCAATATAGAACTTTTTATTACCCTTTTCAATTATATTAAACTCATTTTCTCCTAATTTGTAAATATATACAAATTCTCCATTCTCAAAATAATCTGAAACCTTATTAAATTTCTCATCAAACACAGCATTAAGTTTATGTTTTTCAATTTGATAAACATGTTTTGTATTAATAGATGTAATATTAAAAATAATAAAATCAATATGATTATCATTAGGATTATTATAATCATATGTTGAAAATAAAGAGAAACTAACATCTGCCATACCAATACTTTCAGGTTCTTTAAATCCAAAAGCACGCCTGTTAATTGGATCTAATCGAGAAGTATAATATAAATCCATAATCGCATCAAATTCACCTGTCTGCACATTTATATTATCCTTTAAAAATGTATTTTCAAACTCAGACGATACAGTTGTATATCCAAACACTAAAATATATCCAAAAAAGAAAACTAAAACAATTGTTGATATAACTTTTTTAGAAATAAATTCATTAATAGAACTTTTAATTAAATATAAAGATTCAACAAATAAAATTAAACTTAAAACTAAAACAATTAATAATTGAATTGAATAATCTCCTCCAAGAGTTAAAACTGAATTAGTATTCAAATCAACTCCACTCACTTGAAACTCAGACCCAACTGAAAACGTAATTGGATTTGTAAGATTTGGCATTGCAAAAACAATTAACTGAATTAAAAAACAAATTAAAAATAAAATTTCAAGTATTTTTGATAACTTAATTTTTTTAAATGAAATATTTTTATAAAAATAATAAAAAGGTAAAGACATTAATAAAAATACAATCACAACAGAACTCATATGAATAATAAATAAACTAATACTAGATATAATCTCAAATCCAACTCTTGACATATCAATATAAAACCAAGACTCACTAAAACTTATAAAATTAAATATAGGGATTGAATCAACAACAAAACTCCCATATAAAGTATTTTGTAATCCAGTTAAGAAAGGTACAAGATAGACGCCAATATCGACAAGTAAATGCAGTAATAAAATAAAACTAACTCCAATCATAAACGTTTTCTTATTAGAAAATTGAGTAATTAAATTTTGATAAAAATTATTTCCAGTATTTGAAATGGTTGATAAAATATTATCTGTATTTAATTTTGTATGTTTATGTAAATACATAAAGATATAAAAAATTAAACCAAGAACTAAAATAATGGAATCTACAGCAAGCGCAAACCATTCCATAATATAATTAAAAACAACTAACCCAAAAAATAAAGATGCTGCAGACAAAATAAAATATTGCGCCCCTACAAATTTCAAATAAGAAGATAAATTAAAACTCCCAATTAAACTATTCTTTTTTGGTTTATAGTTTTTTAATAAATAAATTGAAGTAATAATTACTATAAAACTTCCAATCAAAAAGTTATATGTTAAAAACAATTCAAAATCAGTTGAAAAGAATTTTAAAAACCATCCAAAAACAAAATACTCATTTAAATCAGAAACCGACACATAATGATAAATAGATTTCATAATCCCAATAAAACAAAATCCAATCATATACATCCAATCAAAATACCTATTCACATATCCTACAAATATCTTACTAAAACTTGCTTTATAAAAAACATATCCAATTAAAATCCAAGATAAAATCTTTTTAAAAAAGTCAATATCTCCTGATAAAAAATTTAAAAAATCAAAAATATTTAACAAAATAAAAAAAATAAAATATAATTGTAATACAATTTTACTAGAAATTTTATTTTTAATACTATCTAAATTCAAATTCATTAAGATTTCATAGTTAAA
>JABSQY010000003.1 GCA_013215525.1 Nanoarchaeales archaeon
ATGCAATTAGAAGACTTGTAAATGGGTGTTTTGAAATTACTTCTAATGTATTATATACTAAGCTGTTATTTTCGTTCATAGATTTATTTATATTTTATTATTTGTAAATTTAATTAAATGGTTTTTTACTTTAAATTACTTAAGTTTTAAAATTTCTTCTAATCTTTCACAAAACTCATTATCTTGTTGTGGAATAAATAATTCTTTTTGTTTAATTATATATATATTTTTCAAATTAGGTTTAAACGATGCCATATGAGTTGGTATAACTTTTTTATCTTTTAGTTTAATATTAACTAAATAAAAAATAGGTTCTTTATACCAGTTAAATTGGAGTAATACATCATCATCATAACCTATTATGTCCTGAGAGTATATGTCATTTGGAGTTGGTAATATGATTAAACTATGTTCTTTACTAACTCTTTTTGTTATTGGCATAAATTTTTCTTTAGTGTGGTCTGAGATTACCCAAATTAAGTAATTAGTTTTTAAAAAAGTATTTATAGAATAATTATTTTTAATTTTTCTTTATTCGATAAATGGGATATTATTTGTTGTTGTGTTAATTGATTATTTATCATTTTAATTTATACTTACTTTATTCTACTTATATATATGTTTTAAAGTATATAAATCTACTTTTTCTTTATATTATCAGTTTGTTAGGTTTTACAAAAGTATAATTAAAATGGAACATTTATCCCATCTTTAATTCTTAATTTAAATAATACTGAATTTGAGTCAGTTATTGAATAATCTTTTTGAATTGTTACATCCTCTCCTTTTACTATTACTTTTTCTACTCTTCCTTTAAAGTTTAAACCTTCTAGGGGAGAATATCCTGGTTTAGTTTTTAAATTTTCACGAACAATTAATTCTTCTTTTTCTATATTCATAATTGTTAAACTACCTTGGTAACCAACTTCAATTTTACCAAATCCTTTTCCATAAGAAGAATCTAGAAATGAATTTACAAATTTTCCTGGATTATATGCTGTAACTCTTGCGATGTCCATTGAACTAAAATTGTGTTTTGTCATAAGCATACCGCAAATATTTACATAAGTGTCAAGCCATGTAGCACCAGACATTCCATTTTCACAACACGTTAGTTTAGTTTCTTCTGGATTCTCTTTTAATAGTTTATAAAACTCTTCTTCAGATCCGTTAAAGTTTTTAAATTTCTCTGAGATTGTGTGTGGCGCGTGATCAGTTGCAATAAAGTCAATAAACCCTTCTTTTAGAGCATCAATTAATGCGTGTCTGTGTTCTTTGTTTTGAATTGCTGGATTCATTTGTACATAAGGCCAAAATTCAGGATTTTTTTCAAGCATATTTGAATCAAATGTTAGGTGAAGTGGTGATACTTCAATTGTTGTGTTATAACCTAAATTTTTCTTTGCCATTATTTCTCTATGTTTTTTAATCATATTAAAACTCTCTAATCCAGTTGACCAATGGCATAATTTCGCATTTAAATCATAGTCTTCAATAATTTGAAGAACATATTTTAATGCTACTTCAACACATTCAACAGGACGTCTTGTTGAATGGTTGTTTTCATTTTCGTTAGCTGCTAATACATCAAAGTCTTCAACATGAAAACTAATTGGTAATCCTTTGTAGTGTTGTAGAGTATTTCTTAATTCCTTTTCTGATTTAAAAAATAAATCTCCAACAGATGGACCAGTAAATGCTTTATATGGAACGTTTTCAACTAGAGGTTTAGTTGTAGGACCTACTCCAACATAATTTAAAAATGTTGCAGGGTGCTTAATTTCTTTTGTTCTATTTTGATGCCATTTTAATTGTTCTGATGTTGTTAGTGGGTTTGGAGTGTTTGGCATTGCTGCGATACCTATAACACCTCCATTTATTGCTGCATCTCCTGCAGTTTGATATGTTTCTTTGTGATTTTGTCCTTTAGTTTCATCTTCTCTTGCATGAATATGAATATCATACATTCCAGGAAAGATTAAACAATCTGAATTAATTTTAATGATATTATCATTTTCTTTAAATTCTTCTTTATTTTCAATTACATTTGTAATTAATCCTGTATCTTTTGAAATTGTGATTTGAGCTTGAACTGGCGCTTTTTTGTGAGTTGCAATTAATCCTTCATAAATTACTTCACTCATTTTATAATACTCCTTTTAATATTATTTTTTGCGAGATATTTTGCAATTTGTGTTGGTAGTTCTGGGTTGAAGAGTGCAGCTGTTCCTACAAATACAAATTCAGCTCCAGCATCAATGTGTTTCATGAATGCTTCTGGGCTTGTAACTCCTCCACATCCAAAAATTCTCAAATCTAAATTTAGTTTTTCTTTAACTTGAACTAAATTTTTAACAGCTTGAACTGCCATATCTAAAATAGGATATCCACAAATTCCTGATTTACTTCCACCAGGTAAAGCTTGCATTCCTTCTTTGTCAACTACAGTCATTGGAATTGTATTAATTGCTACAACTCCATCAATATATGGTGATGTCTCTTTTAATAATTCTTCATACTCTTCAACTTCACAGTATCCAACTTTCATTAGAAGTTTAGTATTTTTATTTATAAAAAATTCTTTTGTTCTTTTAACTATTAATGCTGCATCTTTTGGATTTTTAAATATTGAACCTTCTTTACCTTTTACATTTGGACAAGATAGATTAACTTCAATAATTTTTGCACCAGATAGTTCGCACATTCTTGCACAAAATGCATAATCGTCTGCTAATTCAGAAATACCACCGTTTTCATCAGGAGTTCCAACAACACTTGCAATTGTTTGTTTATTGTTTTCTTCAGTGAATTTTTCAATATCTACAATTTCAGGCATCCATACACTTGGTAGAGTTGATGGCATACCGAATGAATTTGTAATACTTACTTTTTCTTTATCTTCATTAAATTCTAAACTTCCTTTTAGAACATTATCAGTTTTGGATTTATCAAACATATCTGATTTTATAAAAACAATATTATGACCTAAAAAGTCTCCATTACTTCTGTGTGCAAGTCTTGCAACTGACCTGAATGTTTTCCAACAAATAACTTCAAAACCATCATTTGCAGCACCTTTCATATAATTTTTATTATATAAAGGTCCAGCTGCAACTCCTATTGGTAATTTTGTTTTAAATCCAAAAAAATCTGCATCAATTCCATTCTCTCCTAAAATTTCTTTGATTTGTGAATTTTTATTATCAATTTCTTCAAATGGTCCATTTTCTTTATTAAACTCAAAAGGTTTAGTTATCTGATATCTTTTGTCAAACATAATAGTTTAGTTATGGTAATTACATTTTATAAACTATTGTATTAGAATATATAATGTATCTTGAATTATTTACTATTTCAAGGAATTTTAATGATTTAAATTTAATTGAAGAAATTTTAGTTTTGTATTTATTGTTAGTTCTGAAAAAGTATGAACTGACTGATTTTGTGCAATATTTTATGAGAAGTTTCGAAGAAATTTGGTAAAACCTGCAAGGTTTTTCTCATAATACTTTGTTGCTCGATACGAGCTTGCGAGAGTCTGTAAAACGGCACTTGAGTTATGAGTTTTTATGAGCGAGGCGAAACTATTAAAGAGACTTTTATTTCGCGGAGCCATTTCGATATATTTTGAAATTTTCCCATTTAATTTTAGAAAGTAAGTTGAATATTTTTATGTTATGCGAGTTTAAGTAAAAAAATTATTGTGAGATGTAGGTTTAATTAAGTACAATTTCGATATTTTTTTAATATTTTTACTTTGGAAACCGATGGATTAAAAAAATAATTAATTGTATTTGAATCTAAAAAGAATATAATATATATTCAAAAGTTCAAATATTTTTCAATAATGAAAAAAATATTCTCACATATTATTAGCTTATTGATTTAGAACTTGAACAAATGAAAAGTTATTTCCAAAAGGATCAGTAAATTCAAAATATTTAACAGTTTCAGGAACTTCTTCTATTTTTCCAACTTTAACGTTTAAACTTTTAATAAAGTCATGACTTAATTCTATATTGTTTGTTTCAAGGTTTATAGATCTAGAACTAATTTCTTTAGTGTCTGATTCAAATAATTGTAACCATACTGAAGATGTTACTGATATCTCCCATATTCCTTCCATTGGAATAAGTTCTTTTTGATTTGGGAATAATTTACGGTACCAATTAATTCCTTCTTCTAAATTTGTAATAGGAATTCCTATTGTTACACTTTTTATTTTATGATTTTCCATAATATTAGTTTTATTAAACTAATTATTTATATGATTATTTTTTTCTAGACAAGTAGTAAATTCATTAAAATTAATTTAATCTTCAAGATTATTTTATTCAAAGCTCTGTTACTCACACTGCCTAAATGAACACTACAAAAAATTTCAAACAATATCAATGAAATAAAATCGACAATATTTTAAGAAAAACTCATAATTGAGAAGAACGTACAGGATTAAACAAAGTTCACGAAGTGAATTTGGGAAATCTCTGCAAGAGATTACTGTTTAATCAAGTGTTGAATTATGCGAGTCGAAGACGAGAGTCTGCAAGACGGTATTGACTGAATGTAATGAAGGAGAAGTAAGAGAGTGCGTTTAGCTGAATTGAAGTGGAACGACTAAAAGGAGTGGTTTGAAATTATTTTAATTAGGTTAAGTTATATTAATTTCAAAATTATGGATAAACATATACTTGTTCTTCTTGAAGTGAAGGAACAATAATATCAAAAGGAGTAATAGATTCCCCTTCAATCATTAATCTAATTGTAATTTTTTCATTTACATAAATTTCATATTTGTTTGAAAAAGAAACAATAACCATTTCTCCAAGATGTAAATAGTTATTAGAATTAGCAATTCCATTATTTGTAACATACTTAATTGAAAAGCTTTCTTCAGTACTTTCTAGATTATTGTACGATACAATTTGTGACCCTTCTTCTGAATCTATTTTAATTCTTAATTTATTTAAATCTAATGCAGGGCTTCCTGTTTTTAATCTTAATCCCAAGTTAAAAATATCTTCATTTGTTAATTTATTATCTGAGTTTTCATTAATATAAGCTTGGAACATTTCTATTTCAACATCGCCATCTTTTTCTAAATTCTTTGAAGATTTAACATCTTCTGCATGTTTTCTTAATGCATTACTTTGGATAATAGATGCTTTAATACTATCCATAAAAATTTCATTTCCTTCACAAAATTTTTCAAGTGAAATTTCATCTTTGAAAATTATATCAAATTCTTCACCTAATTTGATTTTACATCTTAAATATTTATCTTCTTCAAAATCTATTTTTTTTTCATCTAAATCTCCAAACCTAATTTCACATTCTTTTTTTGAATCTCCAGAGATTACCATTAAGTTATCTTTTGTTTTAAACTCAGTTGGAATACATAATTTAATGTTTTCTAAAAAACATTCTTTATCTTCACAAACTTCTTTATGAACCTTTACATTACTACAACCAGCTAAAAATAAGCAAGCTATTGTTATAAAAATAAAAATACTTTTTTTCATAAACAAATTTTAACATTACAAACTTATAAACTTTTACAAACACTTTTACATAAATTTCAATTCACTTCAAAACTCTCTTATTGAATTCAACGAATTCGATTATGGGAAGTTCTTTGGAACGAGTGAAACGAGAGGAGAAGAATTTGGTAAAACCTGCAAGGTTTTTCTCATAATCCTTTGTTGTTCGATACGACCGAAGGGAGAGCCTGCAAGGCGGTACCGATTAGGAGTATTTGTATTTTGCGAACGAAGTGAGATTATTTATAAGGACTTTTTGAGGTTGAAGGAGGAACGACTGGATTGAGATTAACGCAGTGTTTCCTTTACTTTGAAATAAATATGTTCGAGTTATTAAATCATAAACATATATTTATATAAATCAAATTCTCAAACTAATTATGGTAAGACCATATAAAACAAACGGAGAAAAAGTTGACTATGTAGGAAATAAACTATTTCCTAAAGTTAATGATGTATTAAATCAAGACTATACTGTTGAAGAGTTTGAAAATAGAGTAAAATCATTTGTAGATGATAGCTATTGGGAAGCAATTTCAAAAGTTAACAATCGTATATTTATATCATCGACTGAATATTTTACAAAATTAGGAGCTTTATTCACAATATTACCTATGACTACAAGAATGATTTCATCTCCAGGAGCAGTATATGGTAAGGAAGCTATTAATTATACAACTGATACATGCCCAATAACATTAAATTGGTTTAATCAAGAAAAAACAGCATTTCTATCTGAGTCTTCACAAATTTATTTAGAACTTGCATTATTACAAAAAAACATCACACAAGTATATTCTATATATAATTCATTTAGAAAAGAAGAAGCTGATGCAAGTCATCTTTCAGAATTTCATCATATTGAATATGAAGGTAATGTAAATCAAAATCAAAATATAAAAATAGCATTTGGTTTAATTAAACAAATAATTCAAGATTTACTGAAATATAACTTAGAAGATTTAAAAGTATTTTTAGACAATGAAGATATCAAAGAACTTCAAGATATTTCGAATCAAGACCAAATGAAAATAATTACCTTTAAAGAAGCATTAAATACTTTATATGAAGATACAAAAAAATCAAAATATAAAGAATTTACACAAAAATATTTTGGTTCATGGGAAGAAGTGAGACTTACTGAAATATATGGTAACTTATTAGGTATTAAAGAATTCCCATTATTAGAAGTTCCATTTTATCACGCAATGGTAGATGGTTCAACTCCAAAAGTTGCTGATTGTTTAGATATAATTTGGCCAGGATATAGAGAAATTTTAGGAAGTGGACACAGGGTTAGAAATATTAACGAATTAGAAGTAAAAGCTGAATTATTTAGTTTACCAAAAGATGACTATTCACCATATTTACAATCAAGAAAATATGGTTCATACAAAGAATCATCAGGATTTGGACTAGGTTGGGAAAGATTAGTTCAAGGAATTTTAAAAATGCCATTTATTTGGTCAGCAAGTCAATTTCCAAGAGTTGATAGGACATTAAAACCATAAAATGAAATTATCAAAATTACCTGGACAAAATAATTTAGAAATTCCAAAAAATTGGAACGATATTAAAACATATAAATTAATTGAAAAACTAGGTTGGTTTAATTTTATAAACCAAGGTTTACCAATTGTCAATCCTATTGCTAAAAAGATTAATAATCAACTTGAAAAAATAGTTAGAGAGTTATCTGAAAATCAAGATTTTTTAGAAATTTCTTTACCAAGAATTTATTCTAATTCAATTATGGAAAAAAGTGGTAAAATGGATTTATTTGCAGATGAAATTATTACTTTGGGTAATGGTCTTGAGAAATATTCTTTATCTGCTACAACAGAAGAAATATTTATTGAATATTTAAAACAAGATAATATATCTTATAGGCAATTACCAACAAAATTATTTAAAATACAGGATGCCTTTAGAAATGTTAAAAGAACTAAAGGAATTATTAAATCAATTCAATTTTCAGGTTGTGATTTTATGTCTTTAAATCAGGATATTGGTGATTATTTGAGTTCTTTAAATGAATTTAAACTCATAATGGAGGAATATTTTAAATTGTTAAATTTAAAATATATTGTTGATGTTTCAAGTGATAGTACTAAAATAGAATATTTTTTTGAAGATTCTGAAGGTGAAAAATTAGGTTCTTCTTCAATTATTGGCATAGAAAGTAAGTTGAAAGAAACTGATAAATATTCTAGTTTGGCTATGGGTTATTCAGTTACTCCAAATAAAGAACAAAATTTAAAATTTAAAGATTCAAATAATAATTTAATTAATCCAGTGATTGGTTCTTTTGGAGTGGGATTACAAAAAATATTTTATGCAATTGTTGATCAAAATAGAGATGAATTGGGAATTAATTTCCCTAGTCCCGTTAGACCATTTGAATTTTCAATTATTCCTATTGATGTTAATAATGATGAAGTTATGCATTTTTCTGAACAAATGTATACAATGATTAAAAGTCGAGGAATAAATGTATATTTAGATGATAGAGATAAATATTTATCTAAAAAAGGAAGTTTATCTGATTTCATGGGTGTACCATATAAAATAATTATTGGAAAAAATGAAGTTTTAATAAATAAACCACAAATTAAATCACGTGGTGGAGATATAATAAATACTAACTTAGAGAGTTTACTTGAGGAAATTAAATATGGAAATTAATAAAATAAATAATATAGAAGATGTTAAAGAGTTAAATTATTCAGAGTTAGTTGGACTTTTGAAAGAGAGAAATAAACCTTCAGGAGGTTTAAAATCAATTGTTGAGGTTTCAAACGTTTGTAGATTAACTAAAGGAGATAAAATTTTGGAGATAGGTTCAAATACGGGATTTACTTCTGTAAATTTAGCTTTATTAAATAAAGATGTTGAGGTTACAGGGATTGATATAAATTCAAATTCAGTAAATGAATCAACAAATTTTGCAAAGTTAAATCATATTGATGAGAATGTTTCATTTATGGTTCAAAATTCAGAAAAATTAAATTTTATTGATAATGAATTTAATTTAGTTTGGAGTAGTAATGTTACTTCCTTTATTAGTAATAAAAAAAAAGCTGTTGAAGAATATTTGAGAGTTTTAGATTTTGGTGGATATTTAATTTTAATTCCAATTTATTATATTAAAACACCCAGTTCAGAATTGCTGGATAAGGTTTCAAAAGCTATTAATTCTAAAATTGATATTAGGACTAAATCTGATTGGATTAATTTCTTTTATAAAACAGCTAATAATTCAAAAAATTGCTATTTGGAAAAAATTTATGAAAAAGACTATGTATATAATGAACAAACTTCAAAGAGGATGGATGAATATTGTAATGAAATTCTAGATAATTCAGATTTAAATTTCACAACTGAAATAAATAATGAAATATTTAAAAAATATGTGGAACATATGAATCTATTTAATGATAATTTACAACATTGTGGTTATTCAATTATTATTTTTCAAAAAAGGCATATTAAAGATGAGTCTGAATTATTTTTATCGAGGGAAGTATGATGAAAGGAAGATATTTTTTAGCTGGTGGTGGAAATGAAAAACAATCGTTTCAAGTAGATGAATTGTTTTGTAAATCTGTTTCAAAGATTTTATATATTCCTATTGCGTGGAATAATGTTAAAATAAATGAGGATTACAAGTCCCATTTAGAGTGGTTGTCTACATCATTGGGCAAATTTGGAATTAATGATATTACTTTATTAACTGATTTGGATGATGATGTTAATTTGAATGATTATGATGGAATTTATATTGGTGGAGGTAATACTTTTAAATTACTTAATTTTATTAAAAAATCAAAATTTAATTTAAAATTAATTAATTTTGTCAATCAAGGAGGTTTACTTTATGGTGGTAGTGCAGGGGCGATTATTTTTGGAAGTGAGATTGATATTTCTTTGTTGTGTGTTGATAGAGATGAAAATAAAATTAATTTACAAGATTTGAATGGTTTAAATATTCTGAAAAATATTGATGTTCAAGTTCACTTTCAACCTGGTCAAATTGAAATTCATAAAGATTACGTTAGAAAAACTAAAAGAAATATTATTGCAATTCCAGAAGAATCTGCAATTATTGTTGAAAATGATGAATGTTTAGTTGTTGGTTTAAAACCAGTTTATTTTATTACTGAAAATAGTTGTATTTCTTTTGAAAATAATTCTAGATTTATAATCAAGTAACTATTTTCAATTTAAAGGGTTAAATCTCAATATTTCTCAAAAAGTCCGACAGATTATTTCAAAATACAAATATTTCGAGCAACAGAACACGTTTAAGAAAGTTTTTCGAGTTTACGAGATAAATTTGGGTGGAGACTGCAAGTCGGAACTCTTAAATGGTTGTTATGTCTGGGCGAGCTTGCGAGAGTCTGCAAGACGTCCCCGACAGAGTGAAACGATGGATAGTTCTTAAAATCGGGCGTTTTTATTTATATTCTAATAGTTTTGAAACATATTCAATTATTTCTGGAAATTCATTTTGTTCTGTAAAATGACCTTTATCTTCAAATTCGAAACTTTCATTAGGTTTAATATGTTCTTTAATATGAGTAAATTCATTCATCGGTATCCATTGATCATTTTTAGAATAAAATAGTCCAATTACTTTTTGATTAGCTCTGATTTTCCCCCAATTCCAAGATTCATCATACCAACCACTTTCCTTTTCGGATTCCATACCTAAATCAGTATAACATGGAGCAACTAAAATTGAACCAAAAATTTTATTTTCTTCAGCACATCTCATAGCAGCAACTGCTCCTGAAGAATGCCCAATTAACAAAGTATTTTCATCTACTTTTAAATAATCTTTTAAGAAAGGAAGCCAATATTTTTTTCTTGCAATTATTGAATCTGGAAAAGTTTCAAAAATAACATCTAGATTTAATTTTTTTAATTCTTCTTTTAACCAAGGAGCCCAACAATTAGACCAATGCATTGTATCATTTCCGTGTATAAATATTACTCTTAATTTATCCATAGTTTATTTCAAATTATTAGATTTTAAATACTTATTCTTTCTAGCCCGATTTTCAGAATTAGACATAACGAATTTGATTATGAGAAGTTCTCGCAGAGAATTTGGTAAAACCTGCAAGGTTTTTCTCATAATCCTTTGTTCTTCTCTGCGAGCTTGCGAGAGTCTGCAAGACGGCACTTGAGTTTTACTAAGTTTCGAACGAAGTGAGCCTAAATAAGAGTAGTCATTTCGCGGAGCCAATTTGAAATATTTTCCCCTAATTTGAAATTACATTAATTTAAATCTTCTCATAATTGATAAATATGCTTGGTGTCTAATTCCTAAATCTTGATTTTCAACTTCTTTAGGTTTAACCCATTTTAATTCTTTAATTTCTTCTGGGTCAACTTTTAATTTAGAAATATCTAAATTTCCAACATTAATTAAAAATGGATGTAATTTAATTTCATAATCTGCTTTATCAGTGTTAATAAACCAATAACTAATATAATCATTTAATTTTTGAATATCTTCTGAATAACTATCTATATTTAAACCTAGTTCTTCATCCATTTCTCTATATAGTGCTTGAATAGGTTCTTCTCCTAACTCAATTCCACCTTGAGGGAATTTATATGTATCTTTATCAATATTTTTTGAATCAGTTGAATTTACTCTTGGATTTAAAGCCATTAATAATTTTCCATCATCATTCATAATTAATGCTATTGAAGTTCTTCTATAATCTTTTTTTTCAATTAGTTCTACCATATGTGTCTTAAAAATAGATTATTTATAAATATTTATATTCTCTAATACTTTTTTATGAATTTCTTCTTGATTTAAAGTTCCATCTAATCTAATTATTCTATCTTCTAATTTTTCTTCTACTCTATTTACAGTATCGACCCATAAGTCAAACCATTTATTTACAATTCCTTGTCTGAATTTTGCTTTTTTAGGATTGTCGTAACTTTGTCTTGATAATAAAATTTCTTTTGGAACATCTAGAATAAAATATTTATTTGGGAAAATTTGATTATCTTCAACAATTTTTTCAAATTGAACGGTTTTATCTCTTTGTCTTTGGACAAACCATCTTGAAATATAGCACCTATCCATTAAAAAAAAACTATTTTTATTTTGTTCTGGGTAATTAAACCTATGAAATTCATCTTCAATTTCTTTACTTAATACTGTATATGCATTGTCCCAATCATTGGAGGTTTTATCTTTTTTAGTTTGCCATCTGACCCACCAAGCACTTTGGGGATCAGAATAATTAATATTATTAATTCCTTCTCTTGAACCATCTCCTCTCACAACTTGAACTGGTTTTTTTTCATTTTTTAAAAATTGTTTTAAAAGTTCTAACTGTGTACCCTTACCAGAGCGATTCAATCCATCAAAACTTATAACTTTAACTTGTTTCGAATTTTTCATTTTAATTCTCCATTAATATACTCGGCAATTGGATTCTCATTATTAAATGATTTAGCACCAGATAAATATGCTAAACTCATTAGTAGAACTGAACCTTTATGTGCTTCTAAACTTGATTTTAATTTTCCTTTTGGAATTTCACCTTTAACTGCCATCATAAATTCTTTAAAACAATCCCCTCTTGCATCTTCTTGATGTCCTCTAGAATAACCTTGTAGTCCGTTTTCGTTAACAACACCAAATTGAATTTGTTCCATAGGAGGTAAATCAATTCCAATTACTTTTGAGTTTCTAAATATTAATACATCGGAGTGTAATTCTCCTCCACAATGTCCACTTCCTCTTAATGTTTCATTATCTATTTGGTCGGATTGATATGATTCGTATTTTATTGATTGAAATGGTCCTTGATGTATTGAATAGTATTCGTGTCTAACTCTACCATTACCTTTATATAAATTATCTCTTGAATTAACCCAACTTCTTTTACTAAATCCATTATGTAACAGTGAAAATTGAATATTTGAAATTTTATTTTTATTTTTATAAAATGTGAAATTAATATGTGCATCTATTTCTCCGTATTTTTCAGTTTTTTCTATAAATTCTTCATTTGTTAAATTAAATTTGTCCCCATTATATGAATTACCAAATATATTTTTATAATCTTCAATATTTAATTCTGTAATCCAATCATTAGGTCTAGTAAAAGAAGAGTAACATTTAATTTCATCATATTTTTTATTTTTGTCTTTAATAATATCACAAAACCAATGCATAATGTCAAAAAAATGATATCCACTATGGGAACATTTACCGACACCATTTGAATAACCATGATATTTCTCATTTATCACTTCATCAGGCATTCTCCATTGACCATCTGAGTGCTCACAAATTATTGAAGTTACAGGACAATTAGTTCTTTCATAAACTCTTTCAAGTTCTCCTCTAATTTTATTCATGGCGGGATGGTACCTTCTTTGAGATAAACAACTAACAATTAAATCAGGATATTTTTCTTCTGCTTTATGATATTTTTTTAATAAAATTTCAAAATCATTGAAGATTTTTTTTGCTTGTGTATTATTTGTTGAAGCATTAATTTCTGTCGTAATTGGTTTGTCCATTAAAATATTAATTCCATTTTCAAGAGCAAATTCAATATATGCTTTATGAGATAGAGGGTCAGTAGATAAAATAATTGTATTAATTTTATTTTTTATAATTAATTCCTTTAAATTTTTTTTATCATCTTCAGAAATAAAATATTCTTTATTTATTTTATAATTCACATAAAATTCATCAACTTTAATATCTTCTTTATCAAAATAAGATTGAATTTTGGATTTATTATCAATAATGTCGACAGTTAATTTTAAATTAATATTGTATAAATTATGATATTTTTTAATTAATGGTAAATATATTCTTTTTGAGTGAGGTCCAATTCCTATTAGCATTAAATTAATTTCCATATTATTTTAAAGATTTTTATATTTATATACATTTCTAAACACATTTTCAAAAAAAGGGAATATTATTTCAATGAAATTACTACGATATAATAAAATAAAAAACTTTGTAAAATTGAGAAGAACAGCTCGGGTTTAAAGAAGTTTTCAGCTTTAGCTGGAAATTTGGGAGAACGAAGTGCAACGAGTGAACCTTTAAATTGATGTTAGACGTCCCGAACGAAGTGAGAGTGCAACGTGGTCGGAACAAAGTGGAGAAGTCTTGAAATTTACGAGACGAAGTCGAGACTATCTTTAAATGGTACTCTTTTGAAATAAGTGAACAAAGAGAACGATTTCTTTTGCTTTGAAATAAAAATAAAGTATTTAAATAAACAATTGTTACTTCTTATTATGATATATAAACAAAAAAAATCAGGTACTGAATTGAAATTCAAATTTAATGAAGATAATCTAGAGTATTTTTTAAAAGATTCTAGTGGCTCATTTACCAAAAATATTCCTTATGAAAATATCTCAAATGAGACCTTTGAACATTTTGAAAAAAATGTAGCTCATAAAAATAATGCAATATATTCTTTAGTTATTGGAATTATTTTTTTAATGATAAATTTTGCAACTGGAATAAGATTAGCAGCAGGATTATTTTTAATTGCATCATTAGTTTTTTTTATTTTGTATAAATTTGGACAAAATAAATATACTGTTCTTAAATCAAGAGAACAAGATATTTTTATTCTTCAAAATAAACAACACAATTTAATTAAAAATAAAATTTTGAATACAAGAAATGAGTTTATTAAAAAAACATATCTAAATATTGATAAAAAATCAAATATTGGTAATGAGATTAATAAATTTAAATGGTTAAAACATTTAAAAATAATTTCAAATGAGGAGTTTAAAAATTATAAAAATAAAGTTGAAAAAACTTTTGAAAAGTAAATTTATTTTATCTTTACAGAATTTCTAATTTCTTCTGCTAAAACTTCCCAATTACCTTTTTGTTCTAACAATGTATTGAAAGTAACTAAAGTTACTTTTCCATTCATCTCAAAGAAAAACATATAATTATATATTTCAGTATCAATCGCAGGTGTTGAAAATTCTAAAACTCCAATATTTTTTCCATTAACTTCATATATATTTTCATCATACCATGTTGCTGAAGGATACAAATTTTTAAACATTTGACTAAATAAATCTTTAACTTCAGAAATTTGATTATTAGTTACTGAACTTTCAGTTCTTTTAAATGCTAAATTTGTACTTCCATCTGAATTAGTATAAATTAATTCAGGTCTATTTATACTAGGATATTTTATTTGGGCTATTTCATCATCCATAATTTCAAATGATGAAGGAATCTTGATTTCTAAATCTCCAGAAAACAATTCTTTTTTCATTAATGGAGAACCAATTGTGTTATCTTTAATCTCTTTAACAATTTCAGAGGAATTCTCATTAGTTGAACATCCAGTAAAAACTATTAAGAATATAGTCATTATAATTAATATCTTATTCATGTAATATAATTATTTTTTTATAATTTATATAAGTTACTAAATTTCAATTTAAAAGAAAATATTTCATTTTTAGTCCCATTTTAATTCAATTTTAAATTTCAAGATTATGTCTAACGAATTCGATTATGAGAAGTTTCGTAGAAATTTGGGAAATTCGGCAGGAATTTCTTCATAATCCTTTGTTCTTCTCTGCGAGCTTGCGAGAGTCTGCAAGACGGTGCCGGAGGAGTTATGAGTTTTTATGAGCGAAGCGAAACTATTAAAGAGACTTTTATTTCGCGAAGCCAATTTGATACAGTTTTGAAATTATTTCATTTATTTTAACTTTATTTTTTAATTACAAATACAATTACAATTAATTCCTAACTCGTGTCCTTGTGGTATTAATATGTTATATCCTACATCAATTGTATTTTTTCCAAATTCATAGCATTTAGAATTACATTTATTTATACAACTATTTGAAATATTTATAATTGAGGAGTGCGGGCAAGTTTTTATTGTTTGATAAATACTATTATTAGAATTAAATTTATTTTTAAAGATTTCATCATTTATGAATTTACTATGTGTGAAACCTACTTTTGAATATAAACCATTTTGATAATTAGAACAATATTTATTATTAATTTGAAAATAAGTTAAATTAAGTTTA
>JABSQY010000030.1 GCA_013215525.1 Nanoarchaeales archaeon
ATTTTGTTAATTTTAAAGAAAAATTTACTAAAGTATTTACAAATGAGTGTTATGAAGTTGTTGAAATTAATAATTTTATAAATTCTAATAAAAAATATATATTCGTACTAGAATATTTTTCAAAAAATGAAAATTATGTGAGAATTTTAAATAATGAAATTGAAAATATATTAGATTATTATAAATATTATAATAAACATAATTTAGAGTTACTTATATCATTAATATAAGATCATTATTAATTTATGGCACTTTATGTAAAATATATGATAGATTTTTGTAACTTGTTTTATTTACTGTTAATAAAGACTTCATTTTTGAATCTACTGTCCCATATTCAACTTGTTTTGGTACAAAAATTAAACTATGGTTTGATTTTACTTTACTTACTTGCACATCTATCTTTTTATCATGAAAATAATGATTAAGTTTACTTCTTAAGTGATCATTCATAGATTTAGTTGCATTAGTTCCAAGTAGTTGTATTATCGTTCCTTCTAAACCAGAAGGTAATTTTAATTTTTTTACCATAGTTATTTTAGTTTTATTCTATAAAAATATAGAATTATGTATTTATTTAGTTTTGCTTTAAAATTAGAAATAATTTAATTATTAATTAGTTTATTGAAGTAGGTTCACTTGTACACTCTGGGACTCCATCTTGAACTCTAATTGAAATTTTATATCCAATTCTATCCCCTAATACTGAATACTGAATCTCAAAGTCATAACGATTTATACAACAACTATTTACTCCACTATCAATTTCATGAACATCGAAACCCAGATTAGTTTTAAAATGATCAGAGTTTTCAATAAATGTGATAGCTTGGACTTTATTTTCTTGATAGTCTTGTACTTTTTTGGTCTGAGATGAGCAGGCAGTCAGAGTTAGCAGTGTTGCCAGTGAAAGTCCCATAATTACTTTTTTCATACAAGTAGTATATTTAGTAAATGTATAATATAATGGTTTCAAATTTGTATTTTTTAATATGAGTTATTTTAATTTAATGATATTATTTTTCTAAGATTAATTTATAATATCAAAATTGAATTTAAGTCAATTTATTAATTAGATTTAATAAATAGTTCTTATTTAAATTATGAATAATTAATCACAATTCAAATCATAATTAATTATATTAAATGTATAAGTAAAAAGTTAAACTAAAAATACTAATTTATTTTCAAATTTGTAGTTATAATTTATTTTATTTTTTAGTTGTAATTATTTATATTACTTCAAGTATATTATTTCACATGTTAAAAAAATTATTTCCAACAATATTTTTATTTTTAAGTTTAATTACAGTGGGCTTTGGGTTTACTGGTAGTGGTAATGGTACACAAATTAGTCCATATTTAATTACTGATTGTCATGAGTTAAATGAAACTCGTGATGATTTAATGGGATGGTATGAATTATCTGAAAATGTCAACTGTAATGTGTCACCATATAATGTAAATGAAGGATTTGAACCGATTGGTGAAGGAAATAATCCTCATGGATTTGAAGGAAATTTTAATGGTGGTGGATTTGAAATTCAAAATTTATATATAAATAGGAATGAATCTGATTATGTTGCTTTATTTGGAGGAATGCTTGCCGGATCTGAAGTTTATAATTTCACATTAACAAATTTATATATTAAAGGAAATAATAATGTTGGGGGAGTTGTTGGAGAAAATATTCAGGGTAGTATTTATCAAGTAATTAGTTATGGAGTTATAATTGGAAATGATAAAGTTGGAGGAATAGCAGGAGAAAATACTCAGGGAGATATTTATAATGTGGAAAATTATGGTAGTGTTTCAGGAAATGAAAATGTTGGGGGAGTTGTAGGGAGTTTAACTTCAGGAGATATATATGATTTAGCTAATAATGGAAATATCTTTGGATTAAATAATATAGGGGGAATTGTTGGGGAAAATCTTGAGGGATTAGTTTATTCATCAATTAGTTATGGTTTAATTAATGGAAGTTTTAATGTTGGAGGTGCAATTGGTTATAATAAAGCAGATATTAGAGATATAGAAGTAAATAGTGAAATATTAGGAAGTAATAATGTAGGAGGAATTGTTGGGAAAAATGAAGGAGGATTTATATTTAAAGTATTATCAATTTCAAATATTTCAGGAGATGGTAATATTGGTGGAATTGTTGGAGAAAATATAAATGGAATATTAAATATTACTAATTCATCGTCAATTATTGATGGAAGTAATAATTTAGGAGGAATTGTTGGGAAAAATGTGAACTCTAAAATTTATGAATCTTATATTAGTGTTGGAATATCAATTATATCAGCAAATAATGTTGGAACTATTATTGGAGAAAATATAAACTCAAATTTGGATGGATTTAAGATTAGAAATAATGTTCAGGGAAATAATAATGTTGGAGGGATTGTTGGGAAAAATACTAATTCAAATATTACTAATTCATATTTTATTGGAAATGTTTTAGGTTTTTCTGGAGTTGGAGGAGTTATTGGAGTGAATATTATGAGTAATATTGATAATACATTTTTTAATGGTCTTGTAAATGGTTCTGAATATGTAGGTGGAGTTGTTGGATTAAATGAAAATTCATATATTTTCAATTCATTTGTTGTAGGAGATATTACTGGCACATCAAGTGTTGGAGGAATTGTTGGTGAAACAAATAGTGACATTAGATTTGTATATCATAATGGATTTATTATAGGAAATAGTTTAATTGGTGGACTTGTTGGCGAGAATAAAGGTGGAAAAATTATTAATTCTTTTACAGTATCCGATGTTGATGGAGATTCTAATTTTGATTTATTAGTTGGTAAAAATAGTTCTACTGACACATATGAAAATTTATCATATCAAAATGTTAGTTTTAATTCAAATTCAAGTTTTGGAGATGGAGTGAATAATGATATGAATTATTTTTTTAGTGAAAGTTATATTCCTTTAAATTTGTTTGATGATAATATTTGGACATTTTATGAAGATAAACTCCCGGATTTTGGAATGTATATTGAAAGTATAGTTATACAAGATTTAGTAGATTCAGATAATGATGGAACACCAGATAATTTAGATAAATTAATTGGAAATATTAATTCAATAAACCTTGGAGCAGGAGTTCAGATTAAATTAAAAATTAATGGAACAGAGGATATTACAGGTAACCATTTAAATTATAAAACATTAAATTTTGAAGATATTTTAGGAAATAAAGTATTAGATTTAAATAAAAATTTTTCAGTTAATAAATTGAATATGAGTAATATAACAATTAGTAAAATTTCTAATTTATCTGAAAATGTACTATTTTTAAAAGGATTTGATTTGCAAATTGGAGAATATAAAAATGTTTATTTTAATTTGAATGTTAATGAGTTATATTTTAATGATAATTTGTGTATTGTTGATGAGGAGTTAGATTCAATTAGTGGTGTTGGTGTTTGTGGTGATAATATTACTGAATTTTTATTTGAAAACATATCACAGTTAGGAGAAAATAATTGGACTAATATTTCATATATTAATATTAGTTGGAGTAATTATAATGATAAAATAATTAAAATTGTTGGATTAAATAATTCAGTTGTTTTTCAAAATTATACTGGATATGTTTCACCTCCTGAAAATAATATAATATCTACTGGAAGTAGTAATAGTGGAGGAGAAGGAAGTAGTGGATTTGTTAGTTATAGTAATGTATGTGTATCACCTCAAATTGAAATTGATGGTAATTGTATATATCTTGGCGAAGTATTGAAGTATGAATATTCAGATAATGAAATAAGTGATGAAATTAATAAAAAATATGAAATATTTGCAAAAGAGGATAGTGTTACTGAGGAAGATAAGAAATATATTAAATTAGAACCTGAATTAGAAAATGAGAAGGGTTCTAATGTTAAAATAATTGTTGGAGTTATATTATTAATTTCTGTTGTAATATATGTATGGTTTAGAAAAGAGAAAAAAATATTAGAATATTCTAATGGAGGATTTGAAAAATGAATAAAATAATAATTAATTTTTTTATTTTTATTTTTTTAATAAATACAGTTTATTCATTTGCGGTAGGAAATGGATCTCAAAATACACCGTATCAGATTACTAGTTGTGCTGATTTGAGTGAAATTAATAATGCGCTAGATAGTCATTATATATTAATGGGAAATGTTAATTGTTCTATGACACAATCATTGAATGATGGAAAAGGATTTGAACCTATTGGGAATTTTTCAGATAGTAGTAGTTATGTAACTGCATTTAGGGGAGATTTAAATGGAAACGGATTTATGATTGAAAACATATATATTAATCGTTCCGAACAAAATTATGTAGGTTTATTTGCTCAAACTTATAATTCTAAGATTTATAACTTATCGTTTAGTGGAACCGTTTATGGAAATGGATATACTGGAGGACTAATTGGAATGAGTAGAGATAGTGAATATTATAATTTAATTAATCATATTAATGTTATAAGTTCTGGAATATTTTATACAGGTGGAATTTTTGGATATACTCGTACTGATTATTTATATAATATAACTAATTATGGGAATATTACTGGAGATAGATCAGTAGGTGGTATTTCTGGTGGAATTACTTCTAATTCAGAGATAATTAATTCTGTGAATTATGGGTCTGTATTTGGTGATAGAAATATTGGAGGAATTGGAGGATATAGTTACTCTACTGAATTTGTTAATACTACTAATTTTGGACTTATTAATTCAACATATGAACATATTGGTGGAATTATTGGGTATGGGAGTGGAGTTGAAATTATTAATTCTACTAATGAGGGGAATATAATTGGTGATAGAAAAGTAGGTGGAATTGCTGGTGTATTAAGTAATACTAATGTTTATGATAGTTATAATTATGGTAATATTTTAGGTAACTATTATGTTGGTGGAGTTGTAGGTAGTTCTGAGAAAGGAAAACTTTCAAATTTGACATCATATGGAGATGTAGATGGACTTTATTCAGTTGGAGGAGTTGTAGGATATGGGGGGAGAGATACTATAATAAATAATTCCATTTCAAATTCTAAATTAAATGGAACTAATAGAGTTGGAGGAGTTGTAGGATATTTATTTAGTGCTAAAATTACTAATTCGTATAGTGCCGTACCAGTATATGTTCCTAATGGTAAATATGTTGGAGGTTTAATTGGTGGAGTTAGAAATATGGTTTTATCTAATATTACTTATTATTCTGATGTTACAGGTAATGAAAAAGTTGGAGGGTTAGTTGGTTATGCTTCATTTACATCATTTAACAATGTGACAGTTAATGGAAATGTCTCTGGATATAGAACTGTAGGAGGAGTAGGAGGAGAAATTAAAGGTTACGGGAGTTGTGAAATATCAAATATAATCTCAAATGTTGAACTGAATGTGACCTATGGAGGAGGAATTTTTGGAAGACTTAGTGAATGTGACATGTATAATTCCACATATACTAAAAATATAAATTTACCATTATCAAGAGGAGTTGGTGGAATTGTGAATTCAATTTACAAAAGTAAAATACATGATCTAACTTATGACTATAATATAAATGGAGGAGGACTGGTTGGAGGGATTGTAGCTTATTCTAGTGTTAGTGAAATATATAATGTAGTTTATAATGGAAATATTACAGGTAGATCAACTATTGGAGGGATTGTTGCCAGTGCATATAGTACTGAAATTTATAATTCTGTTTCAAATTCTAATTTATATGGGACTGAAAAAATTGGAGGAATTTACGGTATGTCTTTTACAGGTAAATTTTATAATTTAACAGTTAATAAAAATATCAATTTACCTAATGCTAATTATGTTGGAGGAATTGGAGGATTTAATTACAGATATAGCTCACAAAATAATCAAATTAGTAATATTTCATTAAATATAAATATTACTGGAAATAATTATGTTGGAGCATTTGGAGGTAAAAGTACTAAATTAACACTTTTGAATTCTAATTATACAGGAGTCATTGTTGGGAATAATTATGTAGGAGGAGTTTCAGGTTATTCATCAATGGATAATTTTTCAAATTTATTTATTGATGCTAATATAATTACTGCTAGTAATTATGTGGGAGGAATTGCAGGATATTCAAGCGCAGGGAATTATTCAAATATAGAGTTAATTAAAAAAATTAATTTATCGAATGCAAATTTTGTAGGAGGACTTATGGGACAAAATACATTAACTTCGTTTAGAAATATTTCATTTATTCACAAGACTATCGGAAATAATTATGTTGGAGGAATTATGGGATATGGCTGGGGAGGAATTCAAAATTTTAATTTCACAGGTGATGTTACGGGAAATTATCATGTAGGAGGAATTTCAGGAAGTAATATTATGGGAGAGTTTAAAAATGTAATTATTAATGGAAATGTTACAGGAAACCGGTACGTAGGAGGAATTTCTGGATCTGCTTCATATACTAATTTTTCAAATTTAGAAACTAATGTTAATTTGGTTGGAACTAGATATGTTGGTGGAATCGTTGGAGAAATTGGAGGTAGATATTATGAAACTTTTGTTAGAGGAGATATTTTTAATGTTAGTGTTAATAATGATATTAATTTGCCAACTGCAGATTATGTAGGAGGAGTTATTGGAATGTCAATAGCAGTAGTTAGAAATTTAATAATCGATATAAATGTTATTGGAAGAGATAAGGTAGGAGGAGTTGTAGGATATAATATGTGGAAAGTTTATAATGTTAGTGTAAATTCAAATGTAACTGGAAATATTAATGTTGGAGGAATTGTAGGAACTAATACCAATACAGGAATAGTTGAAAAGATAATACATAGTATGGGTGTTTTTGGAGGAAGTGTTATCGGAGGAATTGTTGGTGAAAATCATGGAATAATTAAAAATATTTTCTCAAATGCCAAAGTTAATGGTTCCGATAAAGTTGGAGGAATAGTAGGTATAAATCAAAATACAGGAAACTTACTAAGGTCATTTTATATTGGAAATATTTCATTACAAGCTGATTCATTGGGTGGTCTTGTTGGTAAAAATATTGGAAATATCGATGAATCTTATTATAATGGATATTTGAATGGAAGTAGTAATGTTGGAGGACTTGTTGGTGAAAATACAGGCAGTGGAACTATTTCAAATTCTTTTACAGTGTCAGATGTAGATGGAAGTACTAATATTAATCCCATTGTAGGATTGGACTCATCAGGAACATATGATAATACTTATTTTCAAAATGTATCTTTTAATCCAAATTCAGGTGAAGTTGGAGAAAGTATAAATAATCAAATTTGGTATTTTTATAATCATTCTAATTCTCCACTAAGTTTATGGGATAGTTCCATTTGGACTTTTCATACAGATAGATTCCCTGATTTTGGAGATAATATTCAAAATTATTATATTCAAGAAATATTGTATTCAGGAGATGGATCAGGAACATATCTTGACCCATACAAAATAACAAATTGTCAAAAATTAAATGAATCTAGAGTTCAATTAGATAAATATTATATTTTAATGAATAATATTGATTGTTTAGATACTAGTGGTTGGAATGGTGGTGATGGATTTAAACCAATTGGAAATTTAAATCAACCATTTACTGGAAGTTTAAATGGAAATGGATTTATGATTTATAATTTATTTATTAATAGAGATTCTGAAAATAATATCGGTTTATATGGAGTTACTTTGAATTCTAATATTTATAATTTAACTTTAAGTGCAGAGATTACTGGAAATGATAATGTTGGGAGAGTTGTTGGAAATAATTTTGGAAATATCTCAAATGTAGTTACTAGTGGAACTGTTACTGGTGGAAGCTTTGTTGGTGGTATTGTAGGAAATAATTCTGGAAATATTTTAAATGTATTAACTCATGGAACTGTTGATGGTGGAAGCTTTGTTGGTGGTGTTGTTGGAGTTAATAGTAATTTAATTATTATTAATTCTTCAAGTAATTCTACTATTACGGGTGAAAGCTTTGTTGGAGGGATTGTTGGAGATAATAGTGTGTTTGGTAAAGTTTTACAATCTTATTATTATGGAGAGATATTTGGAAATGAAGTTGTTGGAGGGATTGTTGGAAATAATTCTGGAAATATCTCTGATTTATTTTATATAGGATATTTATATGGAAATAATACATTAGGTGGAATTGTAGGGATTAATTCTGGAAATATTAGTAACACGTATTATAACGGATACATTTACGGAAATGATACTGTCGGAGGATTAATTGGACATAATTTAGGTTTAATTAATAATTCATTTTCAGTGTCAGTTGTTAATGGAACTAATAATGTTGATTTATTAATTGGAAATGGAACTGATGGAACTAATAATAATTTATTTTTTCAAAATTCAACCCATAATTTTGATAATAGTATATATGGAAATGTAACTCAAAATAATATGGAGTATTTCTATAATAAAAATAATTTACCTTTAAGTAATTGGAATACAAATGTTTGGAATTTTAATTTAAATAAGTTACCTGATTTTAATTTTAGTGTTACAAATATAATTATTCAAGATGGATTTTCCGGAGAAGGGAACGGAATATATGCAGACCCTTACCAAATTACTTTATGTGAACATATTCAAGATGTGAAGTATGAATTGGATGCTTATTATAAATTAATGAATAATATTGATTGTTCAGATACTATTAATTGGAATGGAAATCAAGGTTTTGAAAGTTTGGGAACAAATAATAATAAATTTTCAGGAAATTTTAATGGAAATAATTTAAAGATTTTTAGTTTAGTAATTAATGTTCCAAGTAAAGATAATGTTGGATTATTTTCATTTACAAATAATTCTCAAATTTATGATTTAAGAGTTAATGGGACGATTACTGGTAATAATAGTGTTGCAGGGATTGTTTCAATAAATTATGGAAATATTACAAATTCTAATTTTGAAGGTAATGTTTATGGAAATAATTATGTTGGAGGGATTGTAGGTAATAATTCAGGAGTTATTAAAGATAGTTATTTGACTGGTATTGTAAATGGGACAGATAATGTTGGAGGAGTTGGTGGAGTTAATTTAATTGATGCTGAGATTATTACTTCTTATTCAGAAGGGACTGTTAGTGGTGATGAAAGTGTTGGTGGATTAATTGGATTAAATTTTGGAACTATTAATTCTATTGAATCATCTGGAGTTGTATCAGGAAATAAATATATTGGAGGAATTGTTGGAAATAATTCTGGTGAGTTAAATGAATTGATAGGTTCCGCTGATGTGTCTGGAAATATTGGAGTTGGTGGAATTGTTGGAGTTAGTATGAATTCTATTTTAAATGGAAATACTGAAGATAGTTCTAATATTTATGGTAATGAGAGTGTCGGTGGAGTTGTTGGAATTAATTATGGAACTGTTACAAATGTTAGTTCAGATAGTAGTTTATCTGGATTAAAGTATGTTGGTGGAAGTGTTGGTAGTAATTATGGAACTGTTAGTAATACTTTATTAAGTTCTCAAATTGTAGTTTCAGGAAATTATAGTGTTGGTGGTGTTATTGGATATAATGTTTATGGAGGAGAATTAATTAATCAAAAATTTGATGGTGATGTTTCTGGAAATTATAGTATTGGAGGACTAGTTGGATTGAATACAGGATTAATTAGTTTATCATATGCGTCAGGTTCTGTTACTGGAATTAGTGAGATTGGTGGAGTTGTTGGAACTAATTTTGAAACAGGATTAATTAATTATTCTAATTCTAGTGCTACTTTAGTTGGAGATGAAAGTATTGGTGGAATTGTAGGATTAAATCTTGATGATGGAGATATTATATTTTCAAAGATAGTTAGTTCATTAACTGTTACTGATGGAGTAAATGTTGGAGGAATTGTTGGAGTTAATGATAATTCTACATTAGTGGGATTAACTAATGATAAATCAGTAAGTGGACATAGTGCTGTTGGTGGATTAGTTGGAAAGAATGTTAATTATGGTGAAGTTGTACAAGCATATAGTAATAGTGAAGTTTATGGTATTAATTATACTGGAGGATTAGTTGGAGTAAATGAAGTAAATGGGATTATTTTTAATTCTAGTTCTAATGCTACTATTTTTGGAGGTGACTATTCAGGTGGATTAGCTGGGTTAAATAATGGATTAATTAATTTATCTGATTCATATTCTGAATTGTCAGGAAGTAATTATATTGGTGGAGTTGTTGGACATAATATTAATTCTGGAAATATAATTAATTCTTTTAATAAAAAAACTAATTTAGATATTAATTCTGGAAAATATATTGGAGGAGTTGTAGGAGTATTAGAGAACTCAAATTTAGATAATTTAATTTTTAGTTTAAATATTACTGGGCCTCAATATGTCGGAGGGATAGTTGGATTAAATATTAATTCTAATTTGACAAATTCTTATTTTGAAGGTTATGTTTATTCTGATAATGGAGCTGGAGGATTAGTTGGATTTAATAGGGGAAATATTTTTAATTCTAGTTCTGATGGGATGGTTGATGGAGATAGTGTTGTTGGAGGAGTTGTTGGAATTAATAGTAACAATGGAATTATTAATTCTACAAATTCAACATCACAATTAAATGGAAATTCAATTATAGGAGGAGTTGTAGGAATTAATTATGGATCTGGAAGTATTATTAATTCTTTTAATAATGAAATTATAAATATTTCTAATGGAAATTATATTGGAGGAGTTATTGGTTTATTAAATAATTCTAATATTGAAGGTTTAAGTTCTACACAAAATGTTTTTGGAAGTAGTTATGTCGGAGGAATCATAGGAGAAGTTCTTAATTCTAATTTAAATTTAAGTTATAATTACAATAATGTTACTGGAGAAAAATTTGTTGGAGGATTAGTTGGAGTGAATAATGGATTTATTGTATCTGTTCAAAACTATGGACTTGTTAAAGGTGATAACAGTGTAGGAGGAATTGTTGGAGTTAATAATAATAATATTACTAGTGTTATTAATAATCAAAACGTTGTCGGTGTGTTTAATGTCGGAGGAGTTGTTGGAGTTAATTATGGAAATATTAATAATACTATTAATTACGGTAATTTAAGTTCAGAATCAGTAGTTGTCTATAATTATGGTGGAGTTGTTGGAAATAATTATGGGACTGGAAATGTTTATAATGTTACTAATTTTGGTAATTTGAATTTAACTATGAAAGGAACTAGTGATAATTTTTATTATGAATTACAAGGAGTAGGAGGAGTTATTGGATTAAGTAATGGTAATGTTACATCTGTGTATAATTATGGTAATTTAAACATAATAGATGGATTAAAAGTTGGAGGAGTTATAGGAGTTAGTTATAACACTGAAGTTTTTTCAATTTTTAATTATGGAAATATTACTGGAAGTGGAAAAATATTTGGAGGATTAGTTGGAGTTAATTTATATAATGTAACTTCTAACTCAGAAAATTATGGAATATTAAATATTACAGGAGATTATGTTGGAGGAGTTGCTGGTTCTAGTATTGGATATTCTACTATTTCAAATGTTTCCAATTATGGACTTGTTATTGCTTCTGGTAGTAAAGTTGGTGGATTGGTTGGTGAGAATAGAGATAATTCATTAATTATATTTTCTAAAAATATTGGAAATGTTTCAGGTGGTTTAGATATTGGTGGAATTTCAGGAAGTAATAAAATGAATTCAATTATTTTTTATTCTTATAATGATGGCTTTATTAATGGAGAATTTAATGAAGTTGGAGGAGTTGTTGGAAATAATGATAATTCATTAGTTAGTAATACTTATAATACTGGAGCTGTGACTGGATTAAATTTTGTAGGAGGAATTACAGGATTTAGTTTTGAGTCAAATATTGCTAATTCATATTCCAGTGGTGAAATTAATGGAGAAAGTTTTGTTGGTGGTTTATTAGGATTTGGAAATAATAGTAAGATACTAAATTCATTTACAACATCATTTGTTAATGGAACTTATATATTTAATTCAATAGTTGGAAATTTCACTGGAAATAGTTATATTAGTCAAGGATTTTATTTACAAAATAGTTCTAACCCATCAAATTCTACTTCAAAAATATTTGGCGAAAAAGTTATTTCAGATATCTCAAAGTTTTATAATATCTCAAATAAACCTATGAATAACTGGGATGTTGGGATATGGGAATATCATAGTACTAAGTTACCTGATTTTAATGAAAGTGCAGATGAAGATAATTTAGGTGAAAATGTGACATATGTTGATTCTGATGGTGATGGGACTATGGATTCAGGAGATAATTTATTAGGTAATGTTTTAGATATTGATAAAGGTGAGAATGGTGAAGAAATAGTTTTTAAAATTCAAGGGTCTACAGATGTTACAGGAAGACAAATTGTATTTAAAGAATTAAATTTTGAAGATTCAAATGGAAATAAAGTTTTAGATGTAACTAAAAACTTTTCAGTTAATAAACTACATATGGAAAATGTAAGAATTAGTAAAGTTTCTAATTCAACTCAAAATAGTTTAATTTTAAGTGGATTTGATTTACAATTAAATGAAGTTAAAACATTATATTTTAATTTTAATGAAAGTTATGAATATTTTTATGATGAGTTATGTATTGTTGATAAAGAGATAGGAACAATTGAAGAAGTTGGTCTTTGTGGAGATGAGAGTTATGAGTTTTTAATTGAAAATCTAAGTTCTAAAATGATATATGAAAATAGTACATATAATATTTCTTATTTAAATATTAGTTGGCAAAATTTTACTAGTAAGATTTTAAGTATTAAAGGATTAAATAACTCTGCGATTGTACAGTATTTTACTGGATATGTATATGTTGCCCCAACAACACCAGTTCAACCAAAAGATAACATCGGTAGTTCAAGTAGAGGAGGAGGAGGAGGAATAAGTACGAGATGGAGTAGTTGTATCTCTCCTAAAATTAAAGTTGTTGGCGAGTGTGTGTATCCTGGTGAAGAATTGATGTATGATTACGATATTAATAATAAGTATATGGAAACATCCACTACTAAAGAACCTTTTGAGTTAAATCTTAAAGCAGAAGATTCACAAAATTATGAAGATACTACGATTACTGAAACTTTAAATAAAAATAATGAATTTGTATGTGAAGATATGTTTAATAGTAATTTAATGGTAATTTTAACATTTATTAGTTTATTAATTGGAAGTCAAATTTATCTCCTCAGTAGAGTTAGAATTATGAATGAAAAAATGATTTTGACATCAATAACATTATTAATATCCACAATATTAATTGTATCAATTAAATTATATGATTGTAATTGTACATTCTGGAATTGTTATTGGTGGATAATTTGTGTAATAATTGGCCTGATAGTTTATTGGAAATTTGATGGAAAAAGTATAAGGAGAAGAAATAAAAAACATTTGATAAGTAGTAAATCAAATATACAAGAAAGAAAAACTATACCAGATATTAAAAGAACAATAAATAAAGTTAAAGAACATAATATTAATCAGCATAATAATAAAAATACTAAACATGTATTTGATAAAAAATATTGGGCAGAAAAAAGAAAGAATCAATCCCATTTTAATAATGAGAAGGATGAGTTTGGTTTTGATGAAAGTTCCCATGATGAATATGAAAATATGAAATCAATGAATGGAATTGATACTAAACATAATATTATTAATGAGAAAAAGAGGAACTAAATAATAAAATTATTAAAAAATAAGTGTTTGTAGAATTAATAAATATATTTTGAAAAATTAAATATAAATTAATCTTTTTTGTTTAATTTAGCTTTAATCTTCTTTAATCTAATAATGTTATCTCTATCTTGTTCTTCAAGAGATAATTTAACAAATTTTTCTGAAGCAATTAATGATGGAATAATGTTAAATTCTAAACCATTAACTCTTCTTTTTGTTTTCTCGATTTCATCTAATAATCTAATCATTGCTGTTTCAATCTCTGCTACAATAATAATTTGATGTACTAAATTTTCGTAATGTTTAATTGTTTCATCCATTGTTTGAGATGAGTACACAGTTCTTTGTCTTTCAATTAAATCTCTTTTTTTAAATTCAGATTTAATTTGTGGAACTGATAAACCCATAATATTTTTGGATTGAAAATCAATTAAATTTCTTCCTTTTGTTGTTTTTGAGTATAATTTAAGTTCTAAATCATAAGATAAAATCCTTGTTTTTTTTAAGGAATCTTCTGCACTAATATACGTTAAAATCATATCTTTACGTAAATCTTTTGCATTTTCAAGTAACTTAAAAAAATCCATTACAAGACCATCTCTTTTCTTTTTTAGTAAAGAGTGACCATTTGAGGCAGTTTTAACCCTAGCTTTTAACTTAAGTAATTCTGAACGATTTGGACTAATTGTTTTTGACATTGTTTAATTATTTCTTACTCTTTGATTCAACGTAATAAATATCTTTTAATTTATTATCGATTTTAACTAATTCTTCCCTTGGAATTGTACTTAATAATTCCCAAGCTAAATCAATAGTATCTTGAAAACTTCTGTTTTCATCTAATCCTTGTTGTAAGAATCTATCTTCGAAAATCTTTGCAAAGTTTAACTTTCTTTTATCTCTATCTGAAAGTGCTTCTTCACCAACAATTGCAACTAAACCACGTAAATCTTTTCCTTCAGCATATAATGCGAATACTTGATCTGCAACCTTTTTGTGATCTTCTCTTGTTTTACCTTTACCAGTTCCAAGTCCCATAAGTCTTGATAATGATGGTAGTACATCAATTGAAGGGTAGATGTTCTTTCTGTGTAATTCTCTTCCTAATTGAACTTGACCTTCAGTAATATATCCAGTTAAGTCAGGAATTGGATGAGTTTTATCATCACCAGGCATTGTTAAAATTGGAATTTGTGTTACACTTCCAGGCTTTCCTTTAATCATTCCAGCTCTTTCATATAATTCTGCTAAATCAGTATACATGTATCCAGGATATCCACGACGTCCAGGGATTTCTTCTCTTGCTGCACCGATTTCTCTTAATGATTCACAATAGTTTGTCATGTCAGTCATAATTACTAAAACATGTTTACCTTTTTCAAAAGCAAAGTATTCTGCTGCTGTTAAAGCCATTCTTGGAGTAACTAATCTTTCAACTGAAGGATCGTCTGCTTTGTTAATAAATAAAACTGCGTTTTTAATTGCTCCTGATTCTTCAAAACTTCTTTGAAATTTTAAAGCGTCTTCGTTTGTAATTCCCATTGCTGCAAAAATTACAAGGAATTCTGAATCATCACCAACTACTTTTGCTTGTCTTGCGATTTGTAATGCTAAATCATTGTGAGATAAACCTGAACCTGAAAAAATAGGTAATTTTTGTCCTCTTACAAGTGTTGTCATTAAATCAATTGATGAAATTCCAGTTTGAATAAAGTTGTTAGGTAATCCTCTTGAGAAAGGATTAATTGCTGCTCCACCAATTTCAGTTTTTGCACCAACTAATGCTGGTCCATTATCTAATGGTTTTCCAATTCCAGTTAAAATTCTACCTTGAATTGAATCATCTAATTTTAAAGTTAAAGGTTCATCTAAAAATTTAACAGTTACATCTTTATCAATTCCAGATGTTCCTTCAAATAATTGAACTACAACATTATCTTCAGCTGTTTCTAAAACTTGACCGAATTTTTGTTCTCCGTTAATTTTTAATTCAACTAACTCACCATATCCTACTGGATGTGTTTTTTTTACAAAAACTAATGGTCCAGCTACTCTACTAATTGTTTTATATTCTATTTTAACTGCCATTTTATTTGTACCTCTTAATTAATTCATCCATTTCAGATGTAATTGCTTTTTGAGTTTTACCTAAAACTTTTTTATAGTCAAGTTCTAATTTAACTGTTGCAATTTCATATTGTCCTTTTGTTTCTAAAATATCTTTAGCAGGAACTCCAGCTTCTAAAGCTTTAATTGCTGAATCTCTGAATAAAAATACTAAATCAATTAAATCATTTGATTTTTCTAATGGACAAAATCTGTCAACTTCGTGAAAAGCGTTTTGTTGTAATAGATGTTCTCTAATAATTTTTGCAACTTCAAGTGTAATTTGTTGTGATTCTGGTAATGAATCTGAACCTACTAATTGTACAATTTCCATTAAAGCATCTTCTTCTTGTAAAATATTCATTAATTCCTTAACTTTAAATTCCCAATTTACATCCGCAGTCTTTTTAAAATATTCTCTTAAAGATTCGTGATATAATGAATATGAGTTTAACCAGTTAATAGACCAGTAGTGTCTTTTTTCTGCTAATTTTGCATCTAATGCCCAGAAACATTTAGCTACTCTTAATGTGTTTTGTGTTACAGGTTCGGAAAAATCTCCTCCTGCAGGTGATACTGCTCCAATTGCTGTAATTGAACCTTGTTCTCCATTTAATGTTGTAACTAATCCTGCTCTCTCGTAAAAGTTTGCAAGTCTTGTTGATAAGTATGCAGGGTATCCTTCTTCACCAGGCATTTCTTCTAATCTTGATGAAATTTCTCTCATCGCTTCAGCCCATCTTGATGTACTGTCAGCCATTAAAGCAACATGTAAACCTTGATCTCTATAATACTCTGCAATTGTAATTCCTACATAAATAGATGCTTCTCTTGCAGCTACTGGCATGTTTGAAGTGTTTGCAATTAAAACTGTTCTCTCCATTAAAGCTTTTCCAGTTTTAGGATCGATTAATTTAGGAAAGTCAGTTAAAACTTCTGTCATTTCATTTCCTCTCTCTCCACAACCTACATAAATTACAATGTCTGCATCAGACCATTTTGCAATTGCTTGTTGAGTTACTGTTTTTCCTGCTCCAAAAGGACCTGGTAGTGCTGCAACTCCTCCTTTAGCAACTGGGAAGAATACATCATATACTCTTTGTCCTGTTGTTAATGGTTCAGCTGGTGCTAATTTTGTTTTAAAATTTCTTGCAACTCTTACTGGTTGGAAGTGTGACATTTTTAATTCAGTCCCATCTTCTAATTTTCCAACAATATCAGTTACTGTGAATGAACCAGATTTAATTTCTGCAATCTTTCCTGAAACTCTATTTGGTAACATTACTTTGTGAGTAAAGTCAAATTCTTTAACTTCTCCAATGATTGCTCCTTCTTCTAAAACTGCTCCTTTCTTAACAGTTGCTTTAAAGTCCCATTTTTTAGAATGTGAAATTCCATCAGCGTTAACTCCTCTTTTAATGAAGTAACCCATTTCTTTTTCTAAAATTTCTAATGGTCTTTGAATTCCATCGTAGATAGAACTTAATAAACCAGGTCCTAATTCCACTGATAATGGAAGGTGAGTATTAACTACTGGTTCACCAGGTCTTACTCCAGTTGTATTTTCATATACTTGGATAATAAATGAGTTTTCTTCAATTTTGATTACTTCTCCCATTAATTCTTCTGTTCCTACACGTACAATGTCGGACATTGCAACTGAGATTCCGGTAGCTTCAACAACTGGTCCGGATACTCTAATAATTTTACCTTTTAAATTAGTAGCCATTCTTATAAATTAGAGAAAAAAATGAGCATTTATAAAGGTTTACTTTTTGGATAGATTTAAGGCAATTAGAAGTATATTTTAACAATATTAATTTGTTAATTTTGAAATAATTTGAATTTATTTAGAAACCTATCCAAATATTTTTTTGAGAAATTATCAGTGTGATTTATTACATAATTTGAATTTTGAAATAATATTTTATTTTCAGTTTTATGTGGTGAAATTAATAAGTAGTAAGATTCAAATTTAGTATTTCTATCAACAATTGTTTTTATTATATCTTCTTGAATTTGAATTGAATAATCTGAAAGTTTAGATTTATAAATTCCAAGTTCACAAATTTGATTTAATATTTCATTTTTATATGGAAATCCTGATGATTTTTTATTTTTCCAATTAAAGTTTAAAAGTTTCCACAAACCTTTATCTTTGATTAATTTGTTTGAAACTAATTCTATGTTTTTCGGAAATAAAGATAAAAATAAATCAGAGTTTATGAAAAAAAATTTATTTATTTTTTTATCTGAAGACAGTGTTAAATAATATGATTCAAATAAAGGTTCACTTTTTCTTT
>JABSQY010000031.1 GCA_013215525.1 Nanoarchaeales archaeon
CGTTCAAGATTTACTAAATATTTGTTTAGCTCGAAGTTATGATGGTGATGATGTTGAAGTCTCGTGTGGAGGTAATAATGTATTTGTTTGCGAGTATGCACTTAAAGCTTTGAATAAATCATTACATAATGTATTTAATGGAAGTGATGCTTTGATTGCAAATATCCCATTTTTTTTAGAGATTGAATTAGAGGCAAATACTGAATCAATTTTAACTTCAACTAATATTACAAATTTTGGAAGTGTGATTTCTAAGTATAAAAGAAAAAATGTTATCGTAAATGCTACAAATTATAGGGTGTTTGGATTTAAAAAAGCAAGTTCAGATTTATTTGTGTGGGCAACTGCTCAAAGAGAGATTAAAGTGCTACTTGCGCTTTATTTTAAATAAGTTCGTTTTGTTTCTTCAATATATGTATTTATTATTTATTAATAGTATGACAATAGTTTAACGTTTAAAAAAGTTTTACTTTGAAGTTTATACACCTATTTATATTGCTTTTTAATGAATTTTAGGTATGAATGTGTATAAATTAATTAGTACTTTTTTTTTAATAATATTTTTATCTAGTTCAATTTATTCTGAAGGGTTTTTTGATAGAGAAGATAATTTTATTTATTATGTTAATAATCCAACTCCACAGATTGAAATTAACATTAAATTACCAACTGAAAGTGTTGTTGTTAAAGATGCAACTTTAAATTATAATAATGAAGAAATATTTTTAGATTTAGTTGATGAGACAATTATTGCTCGAACTCCTCGATATGTTAAAAAAATTAAATTAAGTGATTTTTCAGGAGTTACATCAATTAGTGAGAATGATGAAATTTATTTTGAACTTAATGTTGTAAAGTTAGCTACAAATTCAAAGATTGAAGTTTCAGGAGAACCTTTAAAGTTTCAAATTAGATTAGATATGCAAAGTCCAATTTTAATTAGTCCAAGTTCAAATCAAATTTTAGTTAATGATTTAGAACAAGAATTTACATTTACTTTTGATGAAAAAATAAGTTTGTTTGAAATTAAAAATAATAATGGAGATGTGATTGTATCAAAACCTTCAAATACATTAAGTTTTGAGAATCAATATTCAGATATGATTAAGTTTAGTTTTGAGAGTGGAGAGTTAACTGTTGGAACTAATAAATATATTGTTTCATATATAGATTTTGCAGGAAATGAAGTAGAAAAAGAAATTGATTTTGCGTTTAAAGGTGAAGATTTAACTTTAACATTATTAACTAGAAAAGATGATTCTAATTTAAAATATTTTTATGAAATTGAAAACAGTGATTTTTTTGAGAACAAAATCTATTTTAAAGAAAATGAATATGATTTAGTAATTCAAACTAATAAACCCGCAACATGTTATTTTTCTTCAAGCTTTTTTAGTTTTGTAGAGTTTGAAGATTTGTTTGAAAATGCAGATTATTCACAGTTTACATCAACGGACGGTTTATATCATACATTTCCAATTAATGGTAAAACACTTGTGTGGGTTGCATGTGCTGATAAGGTGTTTACAGAAGATGTCATTTATTTAAATAGAGTTTTAGGGCTTGGAGATAATTTAGTTCGTTTTGAAAAGTATACGAGTAATTTTGAAATTTCTAGATTTTATCCTCAAGCGATTGTGAGTAATGTACCTTTTGAGATTGAAGTAATTACAACACAAGATGCAATTTGTAGTTTTAAATTTGGTAATTCAAATTTTGTAGAATTTTTAAATGTCACAAATAAACAAAAACATATTCAAGAAAATATTAATTTAGATAATGGAAATCATAATATTGAAATTAGTTGTTATGATAAATTATATAATATTAAAACTCAAAATAAAAATGTTTTAATTGATACTGAATCTGGACCAAGAGTTATTGGAGATAAAACTTTTTATACAGATTCTAGTTCAACTCCTATTTTGTTACAGTTTTCTGAAGATGCTATTTGTGTTTCAAGTAAAGAGAAAATTGATGGAGGAGATTTTAATTCTACAACTCCTATAAATGGTGAGGGACTTGAGAAAACAATTACTCCAACTGGAATTGTACTTGGAGAAAATGATTATTATATTTATTGTGAAAGTTCAGGACAATTAATTATGAGTAAGATTGAAATTTTATTCGATCCTAATCAACCAACAATTAAAGATTTAGTTTTTGTAAATGATAGAAGTAGTTCAAATTTTTTAGTTGATGATAATGAAATTGAATTTGAAGTTGAGTATGAAGGTTTAATTCCTGTGAAAAGATATGAAATTGAAATTGTTTTTTCAAATTTTTCAATGTATAAAAACTTTTCAAGAAGTTCAGGAGTATACAATGGTGATGTCTCAAATGCTAAAAAGTTTAAGATTAAATTAATTAATATGCTTGATAAAACTTCTAATACTTTAGAAAAACAAATTGTTTTTGACCTACATTCTCCAACTGTTACAATTGTTGGATATAATGAAAATAAAAAAATTACGTGTACTGATATGGAATCTGGGTGTGATAAAGTTTATTATGGATTTTCTCAAACTATAATTGATTGTTCTGCTAATACTTATTATGAGTTAGGTGATGAGATTGAAGTTGGAAATAATTTATTTATTTGTGCTAAAGGAATTGATTTTGTTGGTAATGTAGATTTAGATCAAGTTGGTTTATATGATACAAGTTTTAATTATGGTGGAAGTTCTGGTGATGTTGATTTATGTAATCCTGAATTTGATGAAGATTGCGAAATTGTAGATGGTAAAGTAGTTATTAATTGGGATGAGGATAATACTCCAAATGAAGTTGAAGTTGATGATAATCCATTTACTCAAACACCTGGAGAAGGAGTTGAATCTACTGAGTCTAATGCTTTAATTATTGCAGCTGCAGTGATTGTGTTACTTGGTGGAATTGGAGGTGGAAGTTATTATGCTTATCGTAAAGGTTATTTAGATAAACAATTAGAGAAGTTTGGAATTTTTAGAGCTAAAGCAAATGGTTTAAGTGGAGCAAGTACAGGAGCTAAAAGTTCGCCTGGAAGTTCTAATATGTATACTCCAATTAGAAAAAGTAATGATAAGAAAAAAGAGGTTACTAAAAAAACTGGATATGATAGAAACTTAAGGAAAATTAATACATTTATCGATGATACTTTGAGTAAGGATGATGATGTGTTTGCATCTTTTGATTCAACTAGTAAAGGTAAAACTAAAGGTTATGATGATACTTTAATTAAAGGGAAAGTTCCAAAGAAGAAACAAACTTTTAGTTTGAATAAAAATAATATTAAAGAAGATACTGAATCAATTGAAAAACAAGCTGAAGAATTTGAAAATTATTTTAAGAAAAAAGATATAAAATCAACAGATAAAAAGGGAAGTAATAAAAAAGAATAAATACCTTATATTTTATAATATAAAATATAGTATTAAATTTTAGTTTACAAATGGATAAAAAAAAAGTTAGAGATAGTAAAAATTATAAATTGGTTGAGTTAAAATCACCTTTATCATATTTTAAGAAGTTTTGGTTATATATTTGGTATGATGATTCTATTGGAAGTTATATTGCAAATTTCGCATTTGCATATGTTTTTATTAAGTTTTTATTATTTCCAGTCTTAGGTTTATTACTTGGTACAAGTTTCCCTATTGTAGCGATTGTGACTGGTAGTATGGAACATAAAGTTGTACAAGGTTCAATTTGTAATAATAAGATTATTGCAAGCGGTGTTACAAGTTTAGATGAAGACGAATGGTGGGATCATTGCGGAAATTATTATGTAGATAATTTTAATTTAACTCAAGATGATTTTAAAAATTTTGAATATAGTAATGGTTTAGATATCGGTGATGTTTTAATCTTGAAAGGTTCTGAACCAGAAAATATTGAGATTGGAGAAGTTTTAATTTTTATTCCACAAGATAGAAATTTTTATTTAACTAAAGGTCCAGTTATTCATAGAGTTGTTAATAAGTGGAAAGATGAAGATGGAAAATTTCATTTTCAAACTAAAGGAGATCATAATTCAAAGAGTTTTGAGAATTTCGAGAATGATATTATTGAAGATAATGTTTTAGCAGTGTCTGCAGTTAGAATCCCATATTTAGGATATGTGAAAATTGTTTTAACAAATGTCATATTTTTTGTGTCAGGGTATGGAGGAATTTAAAAAATGGATAATAGTTTAAGAAAAAAAGTTTTAAGTAAAGTAAAACCTACAGAACAAGAACATATTGAATTTGTAAAGGTTGCAGAAAAATTAGTTAATAAGATTAAAAGAACTGCTAAAAAAATAGATTTAAAGTGTAGTCCATATATTGGTGGAAGTTTTGGAAAAGGAACTTATTTACATGGAAGTTCTGATGTTGATATTTTTATGAGATTTGATAAGTCATATAATGATTCTGATTTGTCAAAGTTTTTAGAAAAAATATTAATTGAATCATCAATTAAGTATAAGAAACAAAAAGGGTCACGTGATTATTTTTCTGGAAGTTTTGGACCAAAAGATTATAGGATTGAGTTTGAACTTGTACCAAATAGGTTTGTGACTCAAAAAAGTGAAGCTGTAAATTCTACAGATTTATCACCTTTACATGTTGAGTTTTTACGGTTAAAAGAAAAAGATAATTCTAATTTAACTGATGAGATTCGTTTAGCGAAACAGTTTTTTAAAGCTCAAGGTTTGTATGGTGCTGAGAGTTACATTGGTGGATTTTCTGGACATGTGATTGATATTTTAATTATGAGTTTTGGAAGTCTTGATAATCTAATTGATAATGCTAAAACTTGGGAGTCTGTTAAGTACATTGATATTAATAATACATATAAAGACTTTGATGAGGCATCAAAAATGCTTGGTGATGATAAGAATTCATCTCTTGTAATGATTGATCCTATTATTAATGATAGAAACGCTGCAAGAGCGTTAAGTGAAGAAAATTATGCTAGATTTTTACTTGTTTGTAATAGGATGAGTAGTTTAAAAGAATCAGATTTTACAATTGTTAAAAAAGATTACAACGAAGTTATGAGTTATCATAAAAATTTTTGTAAAGATAATAATTTAAAATCTGTGATGTATAAGATTACTTTTTCAGTTAAAGGTGAGAGTGAAGATATTGTTGGAAGTAAGTTAAAGAAATTACATGGGAAATTGTTTAAGTATTTTTCATCTCTGGATTTTAATATTTTTGCTGATGAATTTTTCATCGATATTAAAGCAGGCGTGTGTTTGTTTTGTTTTGATTTTGAGAAGGGTGTGTTGCCTAATGTGAAAGTTTTAAAAGGACCTAAAACATATATGAGTTCTGCGATTGAGAGTTTTTTGAAAGGGAGAGAAAGTAAATATTTTATTAGAGAAGATAGAATTTGTATTTATGATAAGAGAAGAATTACAGATTTAAAAGAAGTAATTAATTTTGATAAAGAAGAGTTACAAAAAATGTTATCTAAAAATATTGATTTTGTGAAAAGTGTTCGTGTTTTTAAATAATATATTTAAAAATCTGTAAGAATTTTTATTCTATTTTTTATTTTTTTGGTAAAAATCTGAACACATTAAATTTGTTTCATTAATATGATTTTTTATAACAGAAGGTAATTTACTTACTAATGCTAAATATTTTAATGGTCTTAATTCTTGTGCTAAAGTTCCATAGTAGTATTTATCATTAGATGCTACTAATGTTTCTAAATTCTCCCTTTTTTTACATAAATCATTATTAAGTCTACTCTGAGATAATTCTAATTTATTGTCAATACGATTTCTAAGTGTTTGAAAATTTGAAGTTAAATAATTAAATCCATCAAATACAGTTGTAATGCTTAAAGGGTTTCCATCTATCATAAAGACTATAATCTGTCAAGATATATAAATGTTTTGATTTGTTATTACTGAAATAAAATAATTTTTTAAATAATTTTTTATTTTTTCTCATGCCAAAACCAAAACAGATACTTTCTAAAGTTATATTTGAATCATCGCTATATAATTGTTGATATTTTCTGAAAGCTTTATTTGTAGGTTCATTAATTTTGAAAAGTCCTTCAATAGTTATTCCTATAATTGAAAGAGGATTGTTTGAGGCCATAGTAGATTTCAAATGTTCTGCTTTAAACTCCTTTAATAAAGTATTTCCAGATTGCGTGTATTGATTTCCTAACTCATAAGTTTTTATATAATTATCTTTTTAAAGAATTAGAAATAAATTTATCAATGTCCATAATTCTACCAAGTCCAAATGCTAAGAACTCCAGGGTGCTTTTTTGAGATTTATTTGATGGATTAAAATTTGTATAAATATCCTCACCTACTAAAAAAATTTCTCCTAAAGTTGCAGTACATTCAAGATTTAAATTATCAGAATATGTGTTACTTTTGTAGAATATATCCCTATCATTTGTATTCTTTCTACCTAATTTATAACTTTCTTGTAGATTATTAAATCCTGTTTTCATTGTTTTATATAAATTTTCCATAAATAATTTAAAAAGTTAAACTATTTAAACCTATCTTTTAGAGGATTAGTCAACATTACACATATATTTTTGTACAATTAAGATTTCAATTACTAAAAATATATTTCTCTAAAGCGAATAAACACCCAGGGTGAATTTTTTCTTTATTTTTTATTAATTCTTTTATTTGTTCAAATGAGAAGAATTGTACATCTGATACTTCAGTTTTATCAAGTTTGAATTCTTTGTTATATGTTCCTTTATATGAACTAATAAAATGATGTCTGCCATCAGGTAATTTAAAGTAATCTTTTCCTAAAAATTCTAATTTTGTTTTAATTCCTATTTCTTCAAATAACTCTCTGTTTGCGCAAATATTGTAACTTTCACCACTATCAACGTGTCCGCCCGCACTGCAATCCCAATGGTTTGGATACTTGAAACTTTGTGCTGCTCTTTTTTGTAATAGTATTTCATTTTTATTGTTTAAAATAAATATTCCAGTTACTCGTACAATTTCATTATTTTTTACTTTTAATCTTTCTTTTGTTGCAATAACTTTATCATCTTTATTTACAACATCGATTAATCCTAATTCCATATTTATTTTATAATTTTAAATTATATAAATTTTAGTATTAAATTATTATGATATAAATAAATTAAAATTAAATAATAATAAATGTAAAGTTAAGAATTATTAAAATTTGAATAAAAAATATTTATAAAGTTAAGAAATTAAAAAGTTATAAGCCTATGTTAAATGGAACATTTAACATAGTTTTATAAATCTATTTTCCAAATAAAAAAAAGGTTTATAAAGTTAATTTGACTAATTAAAATTATGAGTAGTTCTGATAGAGATATGTTAATTGTTGATAAGCAACAATGTCCAGTTTGTGCGAAAGATTGTGCAACTTTTACGGAGTTTGAGATTGAGGATGCTTTTGCAGGTCCGATTGCGATTTTTACAATTAGATGTAATGATTGTGGATTTAGAAATTCAGATTTAGAATTTTTAGAGCCAGGTCAACCAGCAGAATATTCTGTTGATATTGAATCAAAAGCTGATTTAGCAATTAGAGTTATTAAGTCTGGAGAATGTGAGATTAAAATTCCTAATTTTAGAATCTCAGTTGATTCAACTATGAATTCTGAAGGTTTTATTTCTAATGTTGAAGGAGTTATTAGAAAGTTTGAAACTCAAATCTTTCTGTTAAAGGAAGGAGAAGAAGATAAAGCTAAACGTAAAACTTTAAAGAATTTATTAAAAGGAATTGAACAAGTTTTAAGAGGAGAGAAAAAAATTACATTAAAGATGATTGATAAGTCAGGAAATTCTGCAATTATCTCAGATAAGGTTACAGTAAAGAAGCTTAGAGCTAAAAAGAAATAATTATATTTCTTTATTTTTATTTATTCTATAATTATTTCTAAAAGTTAATCAAGAAAAAGAAAATTTTTCTAAGCCGATGGAATAAAAAAATGAAAGATTTCTAATTCTTAATGAAAATTAAAAAATATTTATAAAGAATGAAAAATTCTCCATAGTTTTATATATTATTAAGTTATAATTATAGTATGTTATTAAAAGTACCATTTTATAATCAAACAAGTTCTATGAATTGTGGACCTAATTCTTTGAGAATGGTTTTAAGTTATTTTGGAGAAGATTATACTTTAAAGGAACTTGAAACACAATGCAACTCTATTGAGGGAAAAGGATTGTCTACTGTGCAGATTGCAAGTGCTGCTAAAAAATTAAATTTTAATGTTGAATTTTATTCTAATGAATTATACTTTGATAAAGAGTTATTAAAGTTAGATTTTTATAAAGAATTTAGTTTAAATAATATAGAATATTATGATAATAAAATTGATGATGCTAAAAAGTTAGGAGTTAAAGTATTTGAACAGAATTTGAGTTTAGATAAGTTACTAAATTTTGTTTGTGAAAAATCATTACCTATTGTATTAGTTGATAAAAATATTTTATATGGAATTGAAAATAAGTATCTTGGACATTTTGTAGTGATTATTGGTTTTGATGAGGAAAATGTATATCTCCATAACTCTGGATTAAAAAGGTTTCAAAGTATTATGAAAGTTTCAAGAGATGTATTTGATAAGGCAAGAAAAGTTAAAGGAACAGGAGAAGATATTGTAATAATTTATAAAAATTGAAAAAATAAAGTCTTAATTTGAAACGATAGGTTTAAATATTTAAAACACTTGGAGAATTCATGTTAAAAGAAAATTATTATAAACAATATCTAAATGAATGCAAAGCGGGCAAGGCGTCCGAAGTACTTTTTAATTATTTAATTAAACCTAATTCATGGAATGCGCAACAATTTACGTTGTATTATTTTGTTGTTGGATTTTTTTCTTCATCAATTGAGAATAGAGTTAAAATTATTAAAGGAATTGAAAGATATTGTCAAGTTAATCAAATTGTGCCGCTTGTTTCTGAATATTTAGCTGAACTTATTGAAGTTGGAAGTTTAAATAAAGAATTATTTTTAGATATTTTAAAAATTATTAATGATGGCGAGGAAGTTGAAGGTTTTGATTTACAACAATTTGTGAGTGATGTTTTAAAAGAGGATAAAACGTTTATTGAAAATCCTGAAAAAGTTTATTCTGGAATTTTAAAAGAATTCTTTTAAGTTAAGTTATATTATAATATATTTTCTTTTCTTTTCTTTTCTTTTCTTTTCTTTTCTTTTCTTTTCTTTTCTTTTCTTTTCTTTTACAAATTTTTATTTCTTATTTCCATAAGAAGTTTTAAATTGAATTTTTATCGATTGGAAACTTTTCTTTTAATTATATTTACTTTGTAGATAAAACTATTTCATTAAAAATTAGTTGTTTTAATTTTATCTTATTTTGTTGTATTTAACTTAATTTTGTTATTTTAAAGTGTTTTAATAGTTAATTAATTTGAATTTTAAAATAAAAATATAATTTTATATTAGTATATATTAATATAATTTCTTTGAAATTTTATTAATTTTAATTTTTAATTTTGCATGTGAATTGTGTGGTGTCTGTTTTGCTGTTGGAAATTTGTAGTTTGTTTTTGTGTTGTTTAGTGATAAAATATGTTCGAATTATGTGTCACACATTTTGTACTATTTTTACCAAAAAAAGAATTTGAAAAAATGAAAAAATTGTAATGTCAATTTTTGTTTATCATAGTTAATAGTAACTTTTAAAAGGCGTTTTTACATAAAATTAGTATGAATAAATATAAAGCTTTTTTTTTAAGTTTGAACTTACTTTTTTTTACAATTTTTGTATCAAACTTTGGTTACTCAACAACGTGTACATCTCAACCAGAATTTATAAAAATCCAATCTGGAAGTTATGAGTTAGGAGAATTTTCTTTGAATCCAATGGTATATATAAATCCTAGTTTATCAACTAATCCATTAACAATAGATATTGTTTTTGAAAATACTGAACTTAATTGTTATGATAGTAATTCTGTTCGATTTCAATTAGTTCCTAATTCTGAATTTGTAACAGGTGGTAAATATGTAGAAAGTACTGGAGAATTAAGTGAGAGGACAACATTTAGTTTTAGTTTTAATCCTAATTATAAAATTGTAAATTCATTAAATTCTAAATATGAAGTTTATGGAAGTTTTGGAAGTTATAATGGGAATATTGTATTTAAAGAAGATTCAACTCCCCCTACTTTAATTGTTTCAGGAATTAATACTGATACTATTATAAAATCCGGAGATGAAATCTCATTTAATTTTGATGTGTCTGATTCCAACAAGAGTGGACTTAAAAAAATTTTAATTACTGGTGGAGATACTTTAAGATATGATTACTTAGATAATGATGGAAATATAAATACTGAACCTGCGCCAGCAAGTTATACTCATTCTCCAAGTTCATCAAGAACATATACTATTCGAGTTACAGATAGATTAGGAAATTATGTAACTGAAACTGTGTCCGTTAAAGTTGATGGGACTGCTCCACGTGTTACTAGTGTTTCTAAAGTATATGATTTTGTGTCAAATGAGAGATTAGTTAAATTTTCAGTAATTGTAGAAGATGAAAGTTTTAAAACAAATGGTTTAGCTCCAAGTGTTTTTGGTGATTTTTCAAAAATTAATTCTAATTTTAATAATTTAGGTTCTAGTTGTACACAGCAAGATGTTTTAGAAAATCAATATATTTGTGTATTTGATGATATTAAGATTACTGAACTAACTGATACTACAAATGTTGGAATTACTTTTAATGTTACAGATGCAGTTGGAAATAATGCATTAATTAATAAAAATGAAGAAGTTTTTATTGATACTTCAAATCCACAAATAATTGACTTTGATGTTTATAATAAATTAGGTATTAAAAATAAAGTTTCACTTTTTGATAAAAATATTACAGTAAAATTAGTTGCAAGAGATAAGAGTATATTACACCCTCACATAATTATTGAAGATTTTGGACAAATACAAGTTGCGCCACCACAGCAATGTACTACTGATTCAAGTAGAGATGAACTTACATGTATTTGGGAGTTAGGAGGTACGATTGGAGCGTTTTCAGGACTTAATGATTTAACATCAGTAGTATTTAAAGTTGTAGTTGTTGATAATTTTGGAAATTCAGCAGAGAAAGAAATTAATATTGTGTTTGATTCTGATGCGCCACAATTAAGTAAAGAGATTGAGATTATTCAAACTTCAGACATTAAAATCGGAGTTTTAAAATCAGGAGAATTTATTGATTTTAGAATTACTTTAGATGATGAAAATATGATTTCAGATGGTGAATTTTTTGTATTTGGAGATTTTTCAAGTATTAATTATGATGATGAGTATGAAAATATGAAAGCGACTTGTTCTAAACAAGGTTCGGATAATATTTGTGAATTTAGAGGAATTGAATTAAATAATGGACATTTACTAACAAATGTTACTTTTTATGTATCAGACATAATGGGAAATAAAAATAAGTTTTCAAAAGAAATTGAAATCTTTGCGATTTCAGATGAGATAAATCAAAGTTTTGATATTGATGATATGTATATTTTAAATCCAATTTCACGTGAGAGAATGCTTGATGAGGCTGTGACTTTATGGTATGAAGGAGTTATTGAGACTAAAACTGAAGGTATGGAAATTATATTATATAATTTTATTAGTTGTAATGAATCACAAATTAAACCATTTAGTGTTCTTGCTGGCGAAGACAAATTATATCCTCAAAATATTAAATATGTTAGAGAAGAAGAAGATAATGAATTTGCTTTAAAGATTAAATTAAACCCACATCCAGCAATGAGTCAATTAAAGAAAAAGACAGTTGGTTGTAGTATGGCAGTTTTAAAGAGAGATTCAGTAAATGTGTATCCTGAAGAGATTGTTGATTTTAAAATTGATATTGATTTTTTTAATTCACAGAGAGGAGGAATTACTCAAGCGATTGCGCAAGATATTGTTGATGATATTGATAGTGCTGATTTATTAGGGAAAAAATTTGATGAATTTTACAAAGTATATGAAACTTTAAGTACAATTTGTTCTACTGTTGGAACGGCTACTGCTTTAATGTCAACAATTAGTACATCTTGGACAATTGTAAGTACAGCGTTAGATATTTATCCTCCAGCTGAAGTTGCAAATGAGGCTGCATCTACTGCAATTTTTGGAGCTGATGGAGCGTTATCAATTTTAAATACCGGAGTGATTGGAACTTTTTGTGATATAATAACTTGTAAAAATGGTGGATTAATTACAGGAGGTTTATTTGGAGGAGATACTGGACTTGGGGAATGGGTTGATGATTTAAATTCTCTAACAACTGGAGTGTGTACAGTGGGTGGAGATGATACGAGTACAAGTACTACTAGCGGAGGTAATACATAATGAATTTTAAATCAAATAAGTTAAATGGAATAAGTTTAATTTTATTTTTATTAATTGGAGTTTTTATTGTACCTATGAACATAGGATATGCAGCAGGTCCAACTGTTACAGAATTATTTAAAGCAACTCCTGACTCACATGGAAATACTCAAAATGAAATTGCTGCAACATGTGGAGCTCCAGTTAATGTGAAAGATTCATTAATTATGTCTGTTGTAACATTATGTATCCCAGGGATTTTAGAAAAAGTAAAAGAGTGGAAAGAGATTAGTTGTGAGGCGTCTGTTTGTAAATATAATGCAGTAATGAATGGAGTTGATCCTAGTTTTTGTGATAAACAAAAAGAGTATAAATTTTGTAAATTTATTTGGGGAGATATATTTTCAGTTCCACCTTTAGCAATTATTGAAATGTATAAAGATATGATTAAAGAATTAATTGCTAATCCAATTGGAATTTATTATTCGTATGTAATTTCAAATATAAGAACTACGTTAACTGCTGCGTGTACAGGTGTTACTCCAAATCCATCTTGTAAAGGTTCAACTGTTGGTATTTTTGCAACTGGATTATTTATTAATGATATTATAGGAGTGTATCAAACTTTTGAAGATATGGCAAAGAATGGATTTAATGGAGGACGTGTTGAACAAAACTTTTGCGAACAAGCAAGAGATATTAAAGTTGAATTAGTAGAGATTATAGACGTATATAAAAAACTTCAAAAGATGGATGGAGGTCAAGAATAAAATGATTAAAGAAATTAGTATGAATTTGAAAAAAATATTAAGTGTGTTGTTGATTGTTGTGTTATGTTGTGGTTTTGGGTTTGCAGAGATTATAGATTTAAATGATAAATCCACATATGAAAAAAAGAATTATGTTGCTTATTTAGTAACACAAAATGAGAATGATGAAACATATACACTAGAAGGATTTGAGAATATTAATTTAGTAGGAAATGATAAAAATGTAATATTTACAAATTTTGATAAAGCTAAATTAGCATATGATTTAGGTATAACTAATAATGAAGAAATTAATAAAATTGTTCAAAATCCTCAAAGTATGCCAAATTATCAAGAAATTGTAGAGAATTCAGATTATTATAAAAATCAAGAAAATACTCCTAATACTGCAAATAGTAATGATATCAGTAATGTGTTGAGTGGAACTGAAAATGAAGAAACTACACAAACAGAAGATAATGAAGTTTATTATAATCCAGATGTTAAGGTAACTACTTCAGGAACTGAATCTGAAAAAAAGATTGAAGGATATGGAGCTATAGGAAATAAAGGAGCTATTACAATTTATGAAGGTGGTGATACAAGTCTTATTGAGTTTAGTAATAAAGAAGAAGTTGCTTTAGCAAAATCATTAAATCTTAAAACTGGAGCTCAATTAGATTCTGAAATAAAAAAGATGCAAGATAAACCACTTGATAGAAAGAATAAAGAAAATTTGATTAAAGTTAAAAAATATATAATTACTGAGGCAGGATATCAATCTATTGCAACTGAAAATAGAAAGATTTCAGATAAAATTAAGATACAAGAAGATGAATTAAAAGTAGAAGGTATAACTCCAAATCAAAAAGCTGATATTTTAATTAAAATTAAAGGATTTAAAAAAGAACTTAGAGATAATCAAAAAGAATTAAATAATAATCCTCCAACTGTTCTACAACAAGGAAAATTACTTGCAAGTTTAAGTGATAAAGAAAGACTTTCCATCCTTGAAGCAATTAATAAAAAAGAGTGTAGTGGTTCATATGTGCCATATTGCGAGTTCTTTTTAGGTAGTAATTCTGAACAAGCAACTAAAGCATCTTTTATTGCAAATTTAGATTCAAATAGTGTTGAGATTGGAACATATAATGATAATTTAGTTATTAATTTTAAAAATAATATTGATGTGAATTTGAGAAATAAAATTGGAAGTTGTACTGAGTTAAGTGTTTGTAAAACTAAACTTGCAGAGTTAAGAGAAACTTTTGATAAAGAGAATTTGGCCGAGGGATGTACAGAAACAGAATGTATAAATTTTGAAGATAAATTAGATGAAGCTGAAAATTTATTAAAGTATGCTGAAGGATTTAAGAAAACAGATACTAATTGGGTATTTTCAGTATTTGATGCAATTAAAAATCAAGATCAAATGGCAAGATCAACTGCTAAATTTTTTGGATTTGGTGCTGATTATGATAACTTACCTAGATGGTTAAATGAACAAGGTCTTGTAGCGTCACGAATTTGTATTGCTGAGATGGATGGATATTTAGATGATGATTCCTCGTTAGGTGGAACTTTAATTAAGGATAGTGGAAGTTTAACTAAGTATAGTTATGATATTGATGGAGATGATTATGGTAGAGGAGGAGATGTTACAACTCTTGATATTGTGTCACAAATTAATGGTAAGATGACAAAACTTACACCTGATGGAAAAGTTGCAATTACTCTTTCTGTTTATTTGAAAGCTCCAGAAACTACAAATCTTACCTATATGTTAGGAATTGGATATAAGAGTGGAGATGAATATATTAATAGAATTTTAAATAATGAATCAACAATTAAGGCAGGAGATGTTTATGCTGATTTGATTGCATTTTATGAAGAGATTGAAAACCCAAATGAACTTGTTCAAAGTTCATTCTTTTTATACATGAAAGTAAGAACTGGTAGTGGGACAGTTGTTTTAAATGATAATGTGAATATTTATTTAGTTGAGAAAGGAACTGAATTAGATGAGGTTTTAGGTAATAGTAATGGACATAATCAAGATTCAACAAATGATGATGTTGAACAAGATACAGATACGTTCTGGAATGATTTCGAATGGAATAATGGATAAATTAATTAATTAAAATATGAATAACAGTATAACTAATAATGAAAAATATTTTGAGGAGATTAAAAGTATAGAAAATATTTATACAAGATTTTCTAAAAAATCACCTCTACTTTTTCCAAAGCCAATTAATTTACAAGAAGAGAAAAAAATGTTTTTTTCAATGTTAAAGAAAAATGAAGTTTATAATCCACAATTAATTTATGAAAAACCTAAGTTTAGTTTAGATGATGTTGAAGTGTTTAGAGAAGAGATTAATAATATTAGTTTAGATGATGATGTTTATAATTTAAAAAGATTATACAAAGAAAAATTACTTGGAAGATTTTTACAGGTTGGATATCATGAATTTTGGGGAACTGAGAAGTCTTGCGAGTATGCTTTAAAGTATTGGAAAAAACCTAGTTTGATTTTATTATTAAAAGCTAAAAAGATTTGTAATAAATATATTAATGAGTTAGAGAAAAATAATAATATTAATAATAATTCTGAAAAAATAAAAAAAAGTAAAAATGTTAGTTTAGAGTTTTGTGCAGAAGAGTTAAGAAAAGAAGTTAAGAGATTAACTGGAGATGAGATTAAGATTAAGTTTGAAAATATTAATGCTAAAGTAAATATTGAACCGAGCGAGAAATTAATTCAAATTAATAAGAATGTACAGTTTACAAGTTTAGATGTTGAAAGGTTAAAAGTTCATGAAGTTGGTGTTCATTATATGAGATATTATAATGGTCTTAAATGCGCCATTAAATTATTTGAGACTGGAACTGAGAACTATTTGGAAACTGAAGAGGGGCTTGCTGCATATAATGAGTACGATAAAGGAGTTTTATCAGAGCATCAGATGTTTGTGTATGCTGGGCGTGTAATTGCTACTTATTATTGTATTTCAAAAAGTTTTTATGAAATTTTTAAGATTTTGAAAAAATATAAGTTTGATGATAATGATTGCTTTGCAATTACATTTAGAGCGAAAAGAAATTTATGTGATACTTCTTTAAAAGGTGGATTTAGTAAAGATTATGTTTATTTAAAAGGATTTGAAAAAGTGAAAAAGTTTGCTAAAAGTAATGATATTAATAAATTATTTATAGGAAAAGTATCTATTGAAAATTTGAAATTAATTGATGAATTCATTAATGAGAATTATGATAACATTCAATCACCTTTTAAAAAAATAAGTATGATTAAATAGTTTAACTATTTTATAAACAGTTTATTTATTTATTTTTTACTTACTTTGAACTTTTTGAATCAGCTAAATTTTCACCTGAATCTCTTCGTTTTACAATTACTAATAATCCACCAATTGATATAACTAAGGTGAATATCCAGAATGCGGCACGTATATACTGTGACGCTTCAGCAGTTACCTCAACTGCAAAGACTGAAGTTGATAATAATAATGTAATTAACATAATATTTAATTTTTTCATATCAAAATTTATTTAAGTAATTATATAGTATTTTGTTGTAATTTTAATTTTGTATTTTAAAGTTTCAGTTTGAAACTTTAATTCTATTTTTAAAAAATTAAATATATTTTGGAAGAATTGAAAATAAATAATCTATTCCTTTAGTACTTGATGCTCCAATACAAATTCTAATATGTTTTTGAATTCCAAAATCATCTCCAGGCATAACATATATTCCTTCTTTTTTTAAAAGATTCCACACAATTTCACGACTAGATTTATTTGAATTATATTTTATTAAATTTATTCCTGCATCCCCACCAGACACATAAGATAAATTTTTACATAAATTAATTTTTTTCATAAAATATACATTTAATTTATTAAGATGTTTTCTTGAAATTTTTTGAAATTCATCTAATAAATCTAATTTATCTAATGCTCTTTTTTGTTCATGTTGAGAAATTGAAATTGATAAACTATTTTGTTCTTTATGTAATAAATTAATTAAGTTTTTATTTTTTATTACAGATTTTGGAATAATTAATGCACCAATTCGTAAGTCAGTCATTCCTAAACTTTTTCCAATAGAGATAAATTCCCATGTGTGTTTAGGTAATTTATAATTTTGATTATTTATTTCAAAACCTCGATATGAACTATCAATAACTAAATGAGATTTATGTTTTATAGTTAATTTTCCTAAATGATTTAATTCATCTTGATTAAGAGAAATTCCTTTTGGATTATTTGGATTTGAAATTAAGTATGAATAATTTTCATTTAAAAAAATATCCAAATTTTTAATATTAATTACTTTTGAATTTTTTATTTCTTTATAATCAAAAAAATAAGGTTTAGATAAAATAGTTTTTGAGTTTATAACTTTAAAATATAATAATCTAGCACCAGTTGCGCCTGATGTGATTATAACTTGTTCTTTTGAAATTCCTCCTATTCGATAAGGAGAATTAATTTTTGCAATTTTTTGTCTTAAGGTTTCTAAACCACTCCAAGAACCATAATTAATCCAATCATTTTTACTTGTGAAAGTATTAAGATTTTTTTTTAATTTAATTGGAAGTTGTGGTTTTATAATTGCTCTTCCAAAATCAAATTTAAGTGAAGTTTTTTCTAAGTATTTCTCAGCTTTTAATAAAAAAATATCTTCCATAATAAAATATTAATTTAAAACTATATAAATTTTATTATTATGTATTAAATCCCAAAATTACTTTTCAAGTATAATTGTAATAGGTCCAGAGTTTTCAAGTTTCACATCCATCATCGCAC
>JABSQY010000032.1 GCA_013215525.1 Nanoarchaeales archaeon
TACTATTATTATTATTATTATTATTATTATTATTTTCCATTTTAATTTAAACTATAATAAGTATTAATTTTAAAAGATTTATTTAAATAAAATTCAAAACTAATAGTATACAAATTAGTATTTTTCAAATTTTCAAATTCTTTCAATTTAGATAAAGTATTATCATTAGATTGTACAGAAATATCAATTCTTTTAGAAATCATATTACCATCTTCATCATATTTATAATCAAGCAAAACACCACGTAACTCATCACAGCTAAAACAACTTAAATACATTTGAAATCCATCTTTTTCAAATCCTAAAATAAATTTAGTTATACTTTCTTTAGAAATTTTTAATTTTTCATAATAAACTTTATATTTAATATTAGAATCTGTAAAATCAATTCCAATCCCCCAAACATTCCTTTTGGTATCCAATTCTAACTTTAAATCACTAAAACAATTTTCTAATTCTTTAGAAGAAAATTGATTAACATTAAAATAAATAGAATTTCTTAACTTTTTTGATTTCATAATTGCAAAACTTAATACAATTTGTTGACTTAATTTTAAATACTTTTTTATTTTTTTTAACTCAAAATAATTACTTGAAAATTCAAAGATTTTATTAAAAATTTCAGGATTATTATATATATAACAAACAAATCTTTCAGAACTTGACTCTTCAAGATTTTCTCCTTTTGAATCCACAAACACAAACCTAATTTTTGTATCTAAATTAGAGATTAAATTAATTAATTTATCTCCAATATTTTTTAATTCATTTGATTGAAATTTATTTAATCTCTCTCTTGAATTAGTATAACTATTTTTTTCGCGTACCTCAAACTCATCATTACCAAACTTATCTTTATACTTAATAAAATCATTATCACAATTATCACAATCAAATTTAAAATTATTAAAATACTTATTCTTTAATTCGTACTTTAAAATAAAATTGTTAAATAATTCTTTGGGAAAATTATCAAAATAAAAATAATTAACAATTTTTTTTTCAACTAAACCAAAAAATAATTTTCTATTTAAATCAAAATATTTAGAAAAACAAATATCTAAATTATATTCATTAAAATCAAAATAAAACTCTTTACTTGTAATAGAACTATTAGTTTTTTTAATAACTTGATTAATTAAATTTTCACTTAATGAAAAATCCAACTTTATCAAATTATCTTTATTCATGACGTTCAGATACTCCTTGTGTCAAAATTGCTCTCTCAAGAATCATTTGCCGAATCTCAGAAGTATTCTTCATTTGATCTAAATAAGAACTACTCTCAATTAATTCATCAAAGAATCTGTACACAGACTTTTGCGAAATGTCATCCCCTTCTTTTGGTCTAATTGACACAATCCAATAATCTTTATCACAATCAATTAAAAAATAATATTTATTTAATAGAACATAAGTAGTTTGAACAATTATCTCTTTAGAATAAATATTTTTATTAATTCTAACAATTGCTTCACCATCTTTAATATCAAAACTTGTCTTCATACTAATAATTAATGTTTTATGTTTATATAATTTACTAATAAATCAATTTATTGATTTTTGGTAAATTATATTCTAAAAATATAAAATAAACAATACACTTTTATTTTTAATATATAATTTACTAATAAATGAATCTAACAATCATTAAACTACACTTTAATTTAAACTAAAAAACAACCAAGATTTATAAACTTAAAACACTAATTATTTCTTATGGAAACTGAATTTATAAAAAGAGAAGGAATTGATTATATTCAAAATTTTTATAGATTCTCATTATTTGATAAAAAGAAACAAATGTATTTACTAACTGTTGATGATGGTAGTTTTATATTTGTAAACGATTCAGTATTTAAACAAATAAAACGAGGAAAGATGATTGATAAAACATCTTATGAGAACCTTTTAACCAAAGGAATTCTAATAACACCATCCAATATTTCAAACATAATTAAACAAACTAAAACTAAATATTCATTTTTAGAAAATGGAACTTCACTACATATAGTAATTCCAACATATAGGTGTAATCAAGGTTGTACATACTGTTTTGCAAGTCCAAAAGAAATTGATGACTTAGAAAATGGGAATGATTTAGATACAAAAACATCTAAAAAAATAATTGAATTTATAATGTCATCTCCTTCAAAACCTGCAACAATTGAATTTACTGGTGGAGAAGCAATGGCAAACTATCCTCAAATACAAGTAATGGTAAAATATGCAAAAAAATTAAACAAAACTGTAAAAAAGAATTTAAAACTTGCAATTGTTACAAATCTAACAATGGTTAATGAGGAAATGATTAATTGGCTAATTGATAACGATGTATCAATCTGTACAAGTCTTGATGGACCAGAACACGTACACGATAAAAATAGATACATTCAATTAAAACAAGGAAATAAAATCGGAACACACAAAACTGTAACACGTTGGATTAATCGAATTAATGAAATTTACAAAGAAAAAGGATTAAACAAACAAGTAACTTCTCTTCCAACAATTACTAAATACTCATTACCTTACTACAAAGAAATTATTGATGAACATTTAAAATATAATTTAGATTCAATTGATATACGTTCATTAACATATGTTGGAAAAGCAAATGAGGAAGAAAATGTTTTATACTCTCACGATGAATTTAATATTTTCTACAAGAATTGTCTAGATTATCTAGAAGAAATAAAACAAAAAACTGGAAAAAAAGTACATGAAAGATTAAAATCATTATATAGTCGAAAAATCATTAAAAATTTACCTGGATATCATACTGACTTTGAATCACCTTGTGGAGCAACAACAGGCCAGCTCACATATCATAGTGATGGAAAAATTTATACATGTCATGAAGGTTTAGGACGTGAAGAATTTGCAATTGGAGATGTATATAAAGATAAATGGGCAGATTTATTTGAAAAGCCACAAACACAAAAAGCAATATTAAATTCAATGATTGAACAAAATGTAAAATGTGATAGATGCGTGTATAAGCCATATTGTGGAACTTGTATGGTTGAGAATTTTTATAATTTTGACAAATTTAATTTTTATCCAGATAAAACAGGACACCATCACACAACAATGATGCAAAGTAATGATATATTTACAAAAATATATAACAAATTAGATTTAAAATAGTAGTATATCTTATATCTTAATAATTAATTTTAAAATAGAAAAATTTTCAATTTTGATTAATATTTTTGTTTAGAATTGTATAAAAAAAATAATTACTTATTTTTTTCAAAATAAGCATCTGGCGCGAATTGAACACGCGACCTGCGGTTTACAAGACCGCCGCTCTACCCCTGAGCTACAGATGCATTAGGTAAATATAATAAGTTCCGAACCCTTTAAAAACCTTTTGGATTTGAATTCAAAACTCCAATTTTAAAAACATATAAAATTATTTTAATTCAGCATAACTAATTGGGATATTAGATGACTTATCCCATAAAATAAAATATCTATGTTCATTTAAATCAACATTTTTAGGAATTTCATACCTTTGATCTCCAATAGTGCCAAGTAACTTATCAGCAAGGAATATAACACTTCTACCTGCAATATTTGTGGATAGTGCAGGTCTTAACTTAGCATTTTTAGTAACTTTAAACTGTTTAAAAGCTGCATATTGACGTCCTTTATCAAATTCTATCTCTAGGGTCCCTTGAATAAATACGCTCTCATCTAAACTCTTAAAATCACCATAACTCTTTTCTTCAATAACAAATAAAGTTTTCAAATTAGAATCATAATTATCAACATAGTTTTCAGGTTACTCATCACTTTCAGTATTATAAGCAATAAGTTTAGTAGTTACAAAAATTAAAAAATATATAGCAACAATAATTACAATAACTAAAACACGAATTATCATAGTTTTAGTATCATACACATAATGATCATCGTGATGTACTTTATGATGCGTATGTTTTTTTTATATGTTTTTTATGAACCATTTTTATTTAATATATTTTAATATACATAATTGTATAATTTAATCTTATTTTATACTTTAATTTATTTTATTAAGTATTTAATCTTTGTTATTAACTTATATATTAGTACTTTAGGTATCCAGAGTATCAATATATAAATTTATGATTTATTTATTCTATTTTACAACTTTTGAAATAAATATATAATACAATGTATTATTTAATGATTTAAACTATTAAATACATATTCTTTATCACAAAAGGGACAAATGTTAGTTTCAAAACATATTCATTATACAATGTATAATTAAGTTTAGTGTTTATTATAAACAAAACGCGACACGTCAAGATAGCAATAAAAATAAAAAGAACAAAAATAATTATAAAAATATTGTAATTAAAGACTATAAAATAATTATAAAAATTGAAAATAAAAATATATTTTTATTTATCTTTAACATATTTCTGAGCTTTATTCCAAACATCTTCAAAATACTTAGAATAATGTTTAACAATTTCTTTAGAACTAATTAAAACGGCAGTAGGCACATTACTCCAAGAAACGATTAATAAACTATCATCAATTATATCAAAAGTTCCAGGTAATGGGAAATCAACAAATCTCATACAATCTTCATCAATAATACTTTTAAACTTTTCATCATTTAAAACTTCAACAACTGATACTCCACGGGCTTTCAAATTTAATCCTTTATGATCAAGCCATAATTTTTTATAAAATAAATTTTGTTCATCACTTAATTCTTCATAAGGAAAGAAATACTTTAATTCTGAATCTTTTTTAGCTTTTGAAAATAAAATATTATGTGCTGTTCTAACTCCTTTAAATCCTTCAAAATATTCAACTTTACTTTCATGTTTAACACTAGAAAGAGAATTTAATTCATTCATCACATCATTCAATTTACTCTCTTTACTATCCAAAGCTACTCTTTCATCATCAATTAAACTTTTTAAAATTTCAGGAGAACTAGCTGAAAATACTTTAACTTTTCCAATTAATTTATAACTAACAAGTCCTTTTAAAATTAAACTATCAAGAACAGAATAAATCTTAGATGACGACACAGAGCTTACAGAGATTATAGCTCCACTTTTACTTTCACCAAGTTTCAAAAGAGCAAGATACACTCGACACTCAACCTTACTTAAACCAATTTCTTCAAGTACATTATTTATCATAAAATAATATTATCTTTTATACAATATAAATATACTTATTTATCTACTCCCAAACATAAGAAGTAGTTGTTTAAATAAAATAAAAAATAAATCTATTTTATCTTGTGCGCAAGCAAAATCAAACCTAAATTTTAAAGATTTAGAAACTTAAATAAATAAAATGGTAGCAATAGAATTCGTAGAATATAAGTTAGTAGAAGGAGCAGACATAAATGAATTTATGAAATCATCTGATGATATGCAAAATAATTTTTTAAATAAACAAAAAGGATATTTAACAAGAGAATTAATTAAAGATGATAAAGGAACTTGGGCAGACCTTGTACATTGGGAAACAATGGAAGACGCCAAAGCTGCAGCAGATAATTTCCATAGCTCAAAAGAATGTGAAACTATGATGAAATTACTTGATATGAGTTCAGTAGTAATGAAACATTTCACAGTTGAAAAGAAATATTAATATTTAAATTAATATTTTTAAGCAGAATTAAAATAAAATACCTTTTTTCTAAAATAAATAAGATAAACAAAGAGCTTTTTCACGAAGTGATTAAAACCTAAATATATAATCTAATTAATATAGTATATAATTATAATAAACCAAAATGGACAAATCAAATAAAACTAAAACTAAAATAGAAACAAAGGAAGTAATAAGGTGTTTTGGAACTGGAAACGAATTGTATGAGAACTACCACGACACAGAATGGGGAATTCCAGTACACGATGAGAGATTACTCTTTGAGATGATAATATTGGAAGGAGCACATGCAGGCCTGTCTTGGTTAACGATATTAAACAAACGTGAAACATATAAGAAAGCATACGATAATTTTGATGTAGTTAAGGTATCAAAGTATGATGAAGATAAGATACAAGAATTATTAGAAGACAAAGGAATTGTGAGACATAAGTTAAAAGTACGTACAAGTGTAAAAAACGCTCAAGTCTTTATAGCAATTCAAAAAGAATTTGGTAGTTTCGATAAATACATTTGGAATTATGTAAATAATAAACCAATTAAAAATACTTATTCTATTGATAATCTGATGCCTTCGAGTAATGAGCTTTCTGATAGGATAAGTAAGGATTTAAAAAAACGAGGTATGTCTTTTGTTGGAACTACAATAATGTACGCATTTTTACAAGCTGTTGGGTTATTAAATGATCATTTAATTGAATGTATTTGTAATCAGAAATAATTTCAATTTATTTGAAAAAAGAGGAATGTGTTATGTAGGAACAAATATGATGTATTTTTTATTTATTAAAAATGAGTTATAAATATTTAATCTTCTAAATTTTAATTTAGAATTAATTAATATTTATTACTTACGCTTTTATGCAAGCAATTGGGATGGTTGATGATCATATTAAAGAATGTATAGTCAATACTAAAAATAAATAATTATTGACTATATGCCAAAAATGATTAATCTACTAATTTCATATAAAAATCTAAGAAATGAAATTCGTATTAATTATCATTTTTACTATGTATTCCCACAACACACAGTTCGGTGTAATCTTTGGAACAACATTATACTTTTGTACAAATGAACAAACAAGAAAAAAATATGAAGAACTAGGAATGAAACCTTTCTCCTATAAAACTAAAATTAAAACTGTAATTGTTAAAAGATACTATACATTACCAGAAGAAATTCTAAACGATGAAGAAAAACTAATTGACTGGGTTGAAGATGCAGTTGAAAGTAAAAAATAAATTATTTATTTAATAATTTTCTAACTTCATTTTCTAACTCTTCTTTTTTAGGTAAATATAATTCATATTTTGAAGCAAATATTTGTTTATTATTTTTTGGTAAAGTATATTCAACAATTTGATTCTTCTTTCCAGCACAAAGTAAAATCCCAATTGTATCATTTTCATCACTAGTTTTAATATCTCTATCATAATAATTTACATACATCTGTAACTGACCAAGATGTTCATGTTTTAAATCAGTAGTTTTAATTTCAAAAATTACAAAACATTTTAATAATCTATTATAGAAAACTAAATCAATATATATTCAGCGTATAAAATTAAATCAAAAACTGAATATACGCCAAATACGAACAAAAATTAACTACCGTATTTACTGTAAAAGTGAGTATTATCTAAAGTAATTCTTTGTTGTCTTGAAACAAAAGAAAAACCTTTACCTAATTCCAGAATAAATTTTTCCATATTATCAAACAAACCTTGTTCAAATTCTTTTTCAGTATATTCAGGTTTTTCTTCTAAATTTAAAAATTCCAAAACATAAGGGTCTTTTATCAAATCACTTGGAGTCTCAATAATGTGTCCTTCTTTTGATAGTTTTAAAATATTAGTTTTATCTCTAGACAAAGCAAGTCTTTCATACAAAGAAGAATTCATTTGTCGTTTCAACTCTCGCACAGACCAACGCTGTGACTCAAGTTCTTTAATATAAAAATCTCTTTTAGAAGAATTAGAAATTCTTAATAACTCAGTATAATGAGACCAACCCAATTGCGTAGACACTGTCTGCGCAATTGGAAAAGTTAAATGAAATTTTCTAAATTGTTCTAAATTTCTTTTACTAAAACCTTTTCCAAATTTATTAGTAAGTTCTTTTGAAAGATTTTCAAGTAAATATTTCCCATATTCAGCTTTTTCTTTTCCTTGTTGTTGTTCTTCAACAATAGTACGTCCAATCTCCCAGTAAGTTTGAACCATGATAGTATTAATCTGTTGAATGGTTTGTGTTCGGGCTTGCGTTATTAAAATACCTATTTTATTAGTTATAGAATCCATAAAAAATAATCATTTTAAATTATATAAAACAAGTGTTGAGATTTTGTATAAAAAATAAATAAAAGTTCAATAATTAATATATACTAGTTAATGATTAATAAATTCCAATAAATCTTCTTCTTGAACTCTTGATAATTTAGGTGGAAGATGAATAAAATAAAATTCTATATCTAAATTATTATCTCTTAAATAATTCTCAACAACATACATAGAATAATTACAAACATAATTTTCTGCATTTTTAGAAATATCTAAATTTTTAAACTTTGAAACTTTACTTTTAAGTTTTATTTCATTTGAATAATTTTTATAGATTGGTAAAATAATTAACTTATCTTCTGATATTTGTTTACTTATTTTTAAATTTTTATTAAATAATTTTAACCAATGAGAATAAACTGTCCCAATAAATCTATAAATTGGATTCTTTAAAGTAATCATCTCATTTTTCGCAATTAATTCAAATCTAGGTTTAATTATATCAGTATTCATTCCAAAAAAAATTATTTTATCTAAATCATTATTTTTTATTGATTTAATAAAATCATTCTTAAAATAACCAACATTAAAAATACGTTTAATAAGATTTTTTGAATTTGGAATTATATTTAAAAAAATTTTACTAGAATTAAAATCTTTATCTAAAAAATCACCAAACCCAGCAACTAATATTTTTTTCATAATAAACTAACAAAAATAATATTAATAAATCTTTCTACAAAAATAAAATAAAAATTAATCAATTAATTAATTATCAATTAATTTACTTTCTGGAACGTACTTTTTTGCCCAAGCATCTAAATCTTTAAAACTTAAAAATAATTTCTCACCAATCTCAGAAACAGAATACTCAACACGTGGCGGAATTGTATTAAACTTTTTTTTATTAATAATTCCCCACTCCTCAAGTTCGCAAAGTCTAAGAGTTAAAGTTCTAGGATTAATACCTAACTCGACTAAAATTTCATTAAACCTAATATTAGGATTATTTCTAATTACTTTAATCAAAAACATATTCCACTTCTTTCCAAGTAAATCCATAACATTCCAAATTGGACAATTTTTACATTTCATTTTTTAACTATACCTCCATAAAGTAATCCACTATACATACATAAAGTAAAACCATAAATGTATATAAAACTAACTATTAACAAATGTTGGTAAAACAAACCTTAAATTATCACAACAAACATTACTTTATAATATATAGTAAAGTAAAATAAATAGTAAATCTAGATTTATTATTAATAATGAAAAAATAAAATAAAAATGAAACAAGACATAAACAAAAATCAAACAAACAAGTACACGCTAACAAGTTTCCCAATTTGTCCATTTGTTCAAAGAGCAATAATTACATTAAAACATAAAAATATTGACTTTGATATAAAATATATTGACTTAAAAAATAAACCAGAATGGTTTTTAAAATTATCTCCATTAGGAAAAGTTCCAATTTTAGAAGTTGAAAATACAGTAATTTTCGAATCAGCTGTAATCAACGAATTTTTAGATGAAGACACACCAAACACATTACTATCAAAAAACCTAATAGAAAAAGCGCACCAAAGAGCATGGATTGAATTTGGAAGTACATTAATAATGGACACACACAAATTAATTTTATCAAAGGATGAAGAATCATTTAATGAAAATAAAGAAATTGTATTTAACAAATTAAACAAAATTGAAAATGAAATAAAAGGAGAATATTTTTCAGGAAATAAATTTAGTTTAGTAGATACAACATACGCGCCACTATTACGAATGATATCACTATTTGAAAAAATAACAAACGACAAAGAATATAAAAAATTATCAAAAGTTAAAACTTGGACAAATACATTATTAGAACTTCCAGAAGTAAAAGAATCAGTAAAAGAAACTTTTAAAGAAGATTTTTATAAATATGTTAAAAATCAAACTAATTATATTTTAGAATAAATAAATAAAAATAATATTTATTTTTAACTAATAAACGTAAAGAAAGCAAAATAAACAGTACAAATAGCATTTTTATAATATAACGAATTTAAATATATAATACTCACATCAAACTATACTTTATAAAGTATAGTAAAGTAACATAATTATAAGTTTTAAAATAGTTTGAATTCCAACTTAATAATTTAATAGATAAATTAAATGAAATTATTAAACTAAAAAATAAAAATGACACAAAATAATAAAAAATACACATTAACAAGTTTCGCACTTTGTCCATACGTACAAAGATCAATAATTACATTAAAACATAAAAAAATTGATTTTGAAATCAAATATATAGAACTTTCAAATAAACCAGAATGGTTCTTAAAACTTTCACCATTAGGAAAAGTTCCAATTTTAGAATTAGAGAACACAGTTCTTTTTGAATCAGCTGTAATCAATGAATTTTTAGACGAAGATACGCAAGGTAGCATGCTTTCAGAAAACCTAATAGAAAAAGCAGAACAAAGAGCATGGATTGAGTTCTCATCATCATTAAATATGGAATCATATCATATTGTAAGAGCAAAAGATGAAAAAACATACAACCAAAAAATTGAATCAATCACAAATAAATTAAAATTAGTTGAAAAACAAATTAAAGGAAAATATTTCAGTGGAGATAAATTCAGTTTAGTAGATTCAAGTTACGCTCCTTTCTTTATGAGATTGTTTACAATTGAAAAAATGAAAAACGATATTGATTGGACTCAAATTCCAAAAGTATTTGCATGGGCAGAAACATTACTAGCTCTAGATGAAGTTAAAACATCAGTAAAAGAAACATTTAAAGAAGATTATATTGGATATATCAAAAAAGAAAATTCTTATATTTATAATAATTAATTTTAATATTTTTTAAATATTTTAATTTCTATTCCAAGTATCTTCAAAATAAGATTTATATTGCTCGTAATTTTGTTTTGATTTAATCACGAATGCAGTTGGAACATTTCCCCAAATAACTGTCATAACATAATTTTTAAAAATATAAGTTCCAACTGGATATTTATTATTAACATATTTTAAATTCATACCTTTGTATAAATGATGTTTTTCAAATATAATTTTATGTTTTTTCTCCAAAATCATTTTTAAACTAATTCCTTTTTCAAGTCTTTTTTCATGATATGTTTTAAAAAAATAAATTAACTTTTTTTCTTTTAAAATTTCACCAAGTCCAAACACATAATATTCCTCTCCTTTCTCAAGTGTATTTAAAATCAAATTAAAAGCAGTTTTAATCCCATCATAACTTTCATAAACTGTAGCTTCTTGTTTATCTTCAAGTGTTTTTTTTCTAGTTTCAAACCAAGGAATTATTTCATCAATAATTTCTTTTTTTTGAGAAGATAACTTTTTTTCTTTATCAGATATAATTTCTAATAAATTTTTAGGATCAGATGCTCTAAAATGTTTAACTTTATTTTTTATAACATAAGAAACTAAACCTTTCTCCTGTAACTTTTTTAAAATTATATAAATTTTAGAATCTGGAACCACAGCACCAGAAATAATTGGGCCAACTGTTGAAGATTCAAGCTCCAAAAGAGTAAAATAAACTTTAATCTCAGAATCATTTAAACCTATATCTCTTAAAACATTAGTATTCATAATATAAAAATATAAATAAAACCATATAAACTTAACCACTACTTTAGTAGGGGGTCTTAAATATATAGTTTGTATTACTACTTATAATTACAATGAATAAACGAATTAAAAATACAATAAAAGAATTAGGAGGATTAGGATTATTATTAACTTCCCTATCGGCAAATTCAAATGAAATTAGTTTAAAACAATATTTCCCAAACCAAAGAGATAATTACCAAGAAATAAGTGCAAAATACACATTAACAGAAGATATAAAAGTGCACACATTCCTAAACAATAACACCAAAGGAGATTATTTTGGTAAAACAACTTTAAATAAAAAAATAGGAGATAGTGATTGTTCTATAAAATCACAAATCATACACGCCAACGAATTTAAAGCAGACATAGGAGTTGGAGTTAGTTGTTCTAAAAAATTTGACAACGGAGTTTTTGCAAATATTAGTATACTACCAGTTTGGGAAAGTAATAATGATAAAGTTCAAACTCAATATTTTATTAAAAAAGATAATATACTTGGAGAAGAAGGAATATTAAGTGGAATAAATTTTTCAAGTTTTGGAGAATGGGATAAAGAAGGAAAATTCGGATATGGAGAAATGTCTCTTTTAAAATCTAATAAAATTAATGAAAATTTAAACTTTAGTTATGGATTAAATTCAGGACTAATAGGAGAAGGAAAATTTATTCCTAAATTAGATATTGGTCTGTTAGCTCAATTTAATATAAAATTTTAATATTTAGAATTAAAGTTTAAAAATTAATTAAGAAATAAAATTATTTCTTTTTCTTAACTACTTTTTTAATAGTTTTTTTCTTTGTAACTTTTTTAGTTATAGTTTTTTTCTTAGCAGGTACTTTCTTTTTAGCAACTAATTTTTTAACAACTTTCTTAACAGTAACTTTCTTAGTAACTACTTTTTTAGCAGGAGACTTCTTCTTTGAAGAAGTCTTCTTAACAGCAGCAGGAGAAGATGAAGACACATGTGTAATATCAAAACCAGCATTAAACTTAGATACCTTACCAGCAAGTTTTGCCTCTAATTCAGCAACCATTAACTTAGTCTTAACTAAAGTGTCAGGAGTTAAAGACATTGTCTTAATTCCTTGTCTAACAACAAATTCTGCAAACTCAGGATAATCAGAAGGAGCTTGTCCACAAATCCCAATATACTTACCACGATCATTACATTTATTAATTACATGAGCAACTAAATCCTTAACTGCATCATCTCTCTCATCATACACATGAGCAACAAGTTCACTGTCTCTATCTAAACCTAAAGTTAATTGTGTTAAATCATTAGTTCCTAAAGAATAACCATCAACTAAATCTAAAAACTTATCAGCTAAAATCACGTTTGAAGGAATCTCACACATTAAATAAATCTCTAATCCATCATCACCTCTCTTAATCCCAGCTTCTTCCATAACTTCTAAAACTAATTTTAATTCTTTAACAGTCCTACAAAATGGAATCATTAAAGTTAAATTCTTTAAACCAAACTCCTCACGTACTTTCTTTACAGCAATACACTCTAACTGGAAAGCATCTTTAAATTGTTCAGAATAATATCTTGATGAACCACGAAACCCAATCATAGGATTATCTTCAACAGGTTCAAAGTGAGTTCCACCAATTAAATTCGCATATTCATTAGATTTAAAATCAGACATACGAATAATAACCTTTCTAGGATAAAAAGCAGCTGAAATTGTACCAATACCTTCTGCTAATTTATCAATATAAAATTGAACTTTATCTTTATAACCTTCTGTTAATTTCTCAATCTTCTTAACATCTTCTTTTGCTTTCGCGGACTTCATCTTCTTTAACTCATCAAAATGTAGTAATGCATTAGGGTGAATTTGAATTCCAGAATTAATAATAAATTCTTCTCTAGCTAAACCAACACCATCACAAGGTAAAAAGGATTGTGAAAAGGCTAAGTGAGGATTTCCAATATTTAACATAATTTTAGTTTTAGTTTCAGGAACATGTTCAACATCAACTTCAGACACTTTATACTTTAACATACCATCGTACACAAACCCAAGTTCACCTTCAGCGCAAGACACAGTAACTTTTTGACCTTTCTTTAAAACAGCAGTTGCATCACTACAACCAACAACTGCAGGAACTCCCATCTCTCTTGAGATAATTGCAGCGTGACATGTACGTCCACCACGATTAGTAATAATTGCTGATGCTAATTTCATAATAGGTTCCCAATCTGGATCTGTCATATCTGTAACTAAAATATTTCCTTCTTTAAACCCGTGAGCCTCAGAAATATGATTAATAATTTTAACTTCACCATGAGCAATCTTTGAACCTACAGCAACTCCTTGAACAATATATTTTGCGGATTCAGCCATTTCATAAGTTACAATTTTTGTCTTATCCCGTCTTGACTGAACTGTTTCAGGTCTTGCTTGAACAATATATAACTCATTAGTTTCACCATCTTTAGCCCACTCCATATCCATAGGTTGGTAGTGTCCTTTCTTTGCAGAATAATGATCTTCAATAATAATTGCCCAACGAGCTAAATCTAAAACTTCATCATCAGTTAAAATAAACTTTGCACGCATCTCAGCGGACACAGGAACATTTTTAGTTAACTTATTCCCAGAATGATCATATACCATTTTAAGATGTTTCTCTCCAAGTGAGCGAGAAATAATTGGTCTATAACCTTCCTCAAGAGTTGGCTTGTGAACAATAAACTCATCTGGATTAACAACACCAAGCACAATGTTTTCTCCAAGACCATAAGACCCAGTAATCATTGCAACTTTATCAAATCCAGTTTCAGTATCAATTGAAAACATAACTCCAGAACAACTTAAATCAGAACGAACCATTTTTTGAACTCCAATAGATAATGCAATATCAAAATGAGAAAAATTTTTATCCTCACGATAACTAATTGCTCTATCTGTAAATAACGATGCAACACATTGTTTACAAGAATGAATTAATTGTGACTCAGTATGTACATTTAAATAAGTTTCTTGTTGCCCAGCAAAACTTGCATCAGGTAAATCTTCAGCAGTTGCGGAAGAACGAACAGCAACATCAACATGATCACCATATCTTTCTTCTAACTTTTTATAAGCTGCAGCAATTTGAACTTTTAAAATTTCAGGAAACTCTGCATTCATAATAGCTGCACGAACTTTCTTTCCACGTAACTGTAAATTTTTTAAACTTCTTGTATCTAAATCTTTTAAAATTCGTTTAATTTCTTCCTTAACTCCTGAGGATTCAACAAAAAGATTATAAGCATTAGCAGTAACTGCGAACCCAAAAGGAATTTTCACTCCAAGCTTTGTAAGATTTGAATACATTTCACCAAGTGACGCGTTCTTTCCACCAACTAAAGGTACATCTTCAATACCTAATTCATCAAACCATAAAATGTTTTTATCTTCCTTTAATCCAGATGTTAAATTTCCCTCTTTCAAATTCTTAACTAGTTTATCTAATTCCATAACCAAATTACAAAATACACAATAATAAAAGTTTATCACTACAACAAAATTAAAAATGTGAGACACTAAAAAAATATAATTCACATTTTTAAATTTTGTGTTTAAAAAAAGAATTTTTTTATACCTTGAAAATTAAAAATAACTAATACTAAACAAATAGATAGTTATTTTTAATTTCAAGTTTAAAAATTTTTTATAAAATTTTTATATCTTAAAAATAAGAAACATAAATACTAAGAAAATAGAAACAAATTACTCAAAGAATATAAAATAAATAAATCAAGAAATTTATTCTTGAGATGGTTCAACATAAGGAACTAAAACAACTGAATTATTTTCTCCAGCATTAATTTGAACATAACCTTTTTCATTTAGTGAATTAAAAATTCCACTAACTAATTCTTTTTGTCCTTGCTCTATCATAGAACTTGGAACTAAAACTAAACTTCTATTATTTCCTAAACCAACTTCAACAAATCCTTTTTCATTAACTTCACCTAATAAAATATTAACTGCATTTTGTTGCCCAAAAATAATTCCTTCATTATAAGAACTCTTTAAAACTTGTACTCCACCAAAACCTAATAAAACTAAAATAATTAATCCAACTAAAGCAAAAGTTGAGATTTTATAATAATTCTTTTTAGATACTTCTTTTTTAATTTTTTCTACCATACAAAAAATATATTTATTTAGTTTAAATAACTTTGTAATAAATAATTATACAGAAAAAGAAAAAAATATAAAACTTTATTTTAAATCTAAAGGAAATTCAAAACTTCCAGAATTATTAAATCCTCTCCATCCAAAAATTGATTCATTACTTTGCGAATTAGGAAAAACTGAAAATGAAATTCCAACTTCATCAATAACATCAACATACTCAACTTCAAAAACATTTCCACGTAAAGTTAAACTAACATCGGACAATAAAAAATCAAATTCACCATATTGTGAATTAGACTTTGAATCAAAAATAACTTTAGAATTTAATTTTAAAATTAAAGAATCATTCTCTCCTAAATTAAATTTAATCATCGCAACATCCTCATAAATATTCAAAGGATTTACTTCGAGTTCTAAACCTTCAACAATTACAGGTAAATCTTCAATCTCATTTGAAGAATTATCTAATACAGTTTCTTCAAGAGATTTAATTTCTAATTCCTCAACAGTTTCACCAACTGCTTCAACTTCAATATCTGATATTTCAACAATTTCAACAACCTCAGATTGTTCCTCAACAAAAACAGATGAACACCCAGACACAACAAAAACTAAACATAAAAATAATAAAAATTTATTCATAAAAAAAAAAACATAAAAATCATTTAAATAACTTTGTCAGAATTTATTTTGACAACGAATTATAAATTAAGTAAAAAATGACAAATAATTTTTTGATTTTGTAATAATTAAAAGAAAAATAAAATAAAATAATAAATAAAAATTATTTATTAATCGCATTATGAACTAACACATCATCAACAAAATAATTGTGAGGACCATCACTCATATGTAAATTATAAACAACAGTTTGTCTTTTATCATAACTTGATTTTTCATTAATTAAATCAACTCTAGATACAATAAATCCAGTTCCATTAAACACAAATATTTCAGCACCAATATCAAAGTCTCTTAATTTTTTATACTCTTTTTCAATAGGGTCATAATAAGGGTGATTCATAGTAACATGAGTATCAACTAGTTCTCCTGAAACATTAATAGTTAAATTAACTAAAGAGAATGTTGCAAAGTCATGAACAAATGAATCAACACCATCATGCACAATAATATCTCCAATGATTGAAGTTGTAATCTCTCCTGTAACATCATCAAAAGATACAATCACATCTCCTTCTTTTAATTCCCTAATTGGAACTTTACCAGTAGGTGTTGAAATCAGTTCATTTGGCATAAAACACGCAAATTCATCTTCACAATACTTATTACTCATAACCCAATTTCCATTATTACAAGTAGCTCTAGCCGAACCAGTATCTATACCTGAGTTATCATAAACATTTCTATAATTTCCATGAGAAGTTCCAGATGCAGAAGCTGAACATGAAATTCCAAACTGAGACCAATAAACAGTTGAAGTACTACATGCAACATTTACAGCAAGACAACTTCCTGCACCATTACACATCTTACCAGTCCCACAAGAAATTCCAGACCCATAATTTGAAACAGTTCCAGCAGTACCACTAAAACAACTTCCAATATATTTACAAGTACCAGCAGTTGCTTGAGTAGAAGTTGAAGAACTAGAACAACTACCAGCAGTACAACTACCAGCACCATTACAAGTATTAGAAGTATCAGCATAATCACGATATTTACAATAACTTGTAGTAGTTGCAGAATCTGTACCAGACCGATAATAATAATTATTTACATCACAATCAGTAGTACCAGAACATGAAGTTCCACTTCCATAATTTGAAACAGAACCAGCTGAAGAACCACTACAACTACTAATATATTTACAAATCCCAGCAGTTGCCTGCGTTGAAGTAGAAGATGAAGAACAACTTCCAGCAGTACAACTTCCAGCACCATTACAAGTATTTGAAGTATCAACATAATTTTTATATTTACAATAATTAGTTCCAGTTGCAGAATCACTTCCAGACTGATAATAATAATTATTAACGTCACA
>JABSQY010000033.1 GCA_013215525.1 Nanoarchaeales archaeon
CCTAATGTTAAGGTGTACACACCTGATAATTTAGAAACAATTAGACTTAACAAATTAATTTGAATTATCAAATTAATTAGCATTATTTTTATTTTATTTGTTCTTTGATATTTTGTGTCAATAATAATTTTTTTATTAGTTAATTCATTTAACCAATTTATTTCTTCAATTTTTTCAATTTTTCTCAAATTTTCTCAAATTATGCCAATTTTGCTCAATTTTTCAAATCTAAGATTTTTCAAATTTTTCAAATGATTTAAAATTAATCTGTAAACCTTTAATCTCCGGAGGATTATTATATTTTGCAGATAGTGATATTATAAGATATTATCTCAAACAGAAATTACATAATTCATTATTTTATAAATCTTTTTCATTAAAAAATCTAAATTTATCTTTAGAAAAAAATTTAACCAAAGAATCAAGGAAAATAGAGGCTATTGAATCAAGAACACCACTAGTGTTAAAATATAATAAAACGTAATGTAAGATAAAAACAAAATAGAATTTTCGATAAATCGAAAATATAACTTATTTGAGTTCTTCTTGAAGAGCTAGTAGGTAATGCCTAAACCACTGCTCAAACTCCTCATAAATCTTTTTAGAATCTAAAAATCCAAACTCCTCATTAACTCTTTCAGAAATTTTATGAAACTGGTCATTACAATCAACAATAGGTTTTGCTTCTAAAATTTCATCAAACTTATACTTAACCGCATAATCAACTTGTAACTGTTTAACTTTAGTTCTTAAATCAATATTATCCCAAATTGCATCCCAATTTCCAGCCCACTGTTTTACATTACTTCCAATCGCCTTTAACAAATCACTTTCTCCATTTCTTAATTCATCAGTAATCTCTAATCTATCGGTCATTGAATTATAAATCATTAAATCTCCAAATCCATTTTCTAAAGAAGGGTCTTTTTCCCATTTCTTACGAACCTCAGTAATTGAAGTTACACGCCGCACTCTATGAAGCCCATCTGAAGACTTAACAGGATTTGCAACAATAATCAAATCAGTTGCTTTAAAAGACGTATTTGGTACTCCTAAATCGTTAACAAGTCTATCATAAACACCAAACGGCGAGTCACCGTGAATAGTTCCGGCAACAACATTTGCAAGTGCACCAACTCTCATTGCTTCATACAATGCAATCGCTTCAGTAGAACGAACTTCTCCAACAATTAAACAACTATCTCCAAGTCTTAAAGTTGAACGAATTCCCATATCAGCAGACATCCCATCTTTAGAAGTTGATAACGCCGAACGAACGTTCAAACTTTGAATATTATATCCTAAATCTGCCATCTGTAAAGTAGGGATTTCCAAAGTATCTTCAATAGTAATAATTCTATACTTTCTCATAATCTCAATTAAAATAGCTGTAAGTAAAGAAGACTTTCCAGAACCACGAGTTCCAGCAATTAACATAGTACGTGCACCATCAATAATAAAAGACAAAAGACCAGCGGCTTCCGCAGTAATCATATCATTTTTAACAAACAAAGCAAGTGTCCAAGGTTTATCACGATGTCGCCTAAATGAAAAACCAATTCCATAAGGATTAAGAGGTTTCCCAACAGCAGACACACGAGCTCGCGCATGTGGAGTTTCAATCTCTGTGTCCAGAATTGGATTACTAGCATCAAAAGGTTTTCCAGAAATCATACGTAAACGTGACGCCCATCCATCAACTTCATCTTGCTCTGGAATAATATTAGTTTTACAATCTTCATACTTTGCATGAGTAATAAAAATAGGAGTTTTATTCGCTGGACTATTAATAGAGATATCTTGAATATTTTCATCCTCAAGTAAAGTTTCAATTAATCCAAAACCTACAGTATATCTAATTAAAATATTTGCTAAATCAGTAATCTCACTTTGTTTTAACATCACATTTTTAAATTCAGCAATCTCTTCAATCAAATCTTTTGAAATATTAAAAAAAACTTCACGTAATCTTGTAGGGTCAATAAAATCAGAACTCTCTGGACGATGTTCAGAAATTACTTCTTTAGCAAGATTTAAAATATTATATTTTTCTTCTGAAAGTGTAAATTCTAATGGAGTTAAATGATATAAATTATTAGCTTCATTATCTAACTCATAAATTGTAATCTTACAATCTTGTAAATTATAACTATCTAATTCTTTTGCTTCAATTGGAATTCTTTTTAATAAAGTTGTATAAATAAAATTAGGTTTAATATTTGTTAGAAAAAATTCTTTATACACTTGCCTTGACCCAACTTGATGTCCGGATAAATTATCTTTTAACTTTTTAATAATTGAAATTTCTTCCATCTTACTAATAATATAAGTTAAAGCAGTTTCATATTTTGAATCAACCTCAGCGCATTTATCTTTATTGTAATTACTATCAAATTTATAATCACGAAACTTACGTTTTAATTTTACGTAACATCCAACAGGGTCACTTGTAAAATCTTTAATGATTGTATTTTGTAAAAAAGAATAACGAGAAAAAAATAATTTCACGCACTCATCATCTTTATTAATTAATTGTCCTGCTGTAAATAATTCTTTTTGTTTAGAAATTAAAATATATACATCTCCAATCTCTTTTAACTTTTGAACTTGTTCAATATCGTATTCATAATTTTTATTATGAATTAAAATAACCTTTGTAATTGAGGGTGTTTGGATAAGTCTTTTAATAACATCTCGCATAACAATTCCGTCATCCTCGATTGAAGGAAAAATTTCTTTTCCTAAATAATTAATTTTTAAAATTGATTCAACACCATGTTTCACAATTTCAAAGTCTTTATCCTTTGAAAACATAATTAATTCCCATCTCTTTAACTTATATAATGTTGTCTTACAGATAAGTAATAATTAAATAACTTACGTTATATAAATTAATCAACTATCAGTTCTTAACTTTAAAATGATAAAGCTCAGTTTCCTACAATTTCCTAGTCTTAAGCACATTTTCCAATATCCTTCCAAAACATTTATAAATGGTTTCCGCCCTAATTAAGTACTCAATAAGTTAATTATTGGGCTTGACAACTTACAACAGCTCTTGTGTTTGGTAAAACTTCACAAGAGTCTTTTATTTGCTTTGTGAATATCTTTGATTTCACAACGGCTTAGAAATTTATTTCAAATTTCTTGAAAAGTACCAAATTCTACAGATTAATTTCAAAACTAATAATTATACTATTTCCAAATTTTAAAAACTATAAATTATACTATTCTCAAAAACTTAAACAAATTTATTTTAAACTTTACAAACAAAACCATAAACCAATCTAATAAATTTATAATCAAACAATAATATTTTTTCTAATCATAAATATATCTTATTAAAATTATATTTAAACAAAAGAATTTTAGTTTTTCGAACTATTTTTCACACATATGATTCTTCATTCAGTTACAACAAATTTTTATATAAGAATTAAATAATATAAATTCTATCCAAAAGAAAACTTTGGCTAATTAGGTTTTTCCTGTTTTGTGACATAGTCATATCGGTTCATCATTGTAACCTTTCCGAAAAACAGGTAGATAGCTAAGTTTCAAAAATTTAACAAATCTTTAACATATAGGTATAGGAATATATCATAATGTTTATCACAAGATTTGTATCAATAAATATTTTTGAAATATATAAAATAATTCATAACTGATTTATTTTATTAATCAATAGAAATTAAATATTATAATTATACTATAACAATACTATGATTATTTTATCTTTTTTCTATGTAATTTACAACATAATAAAACATAACAAATATACTAACTGTATTATTTAATTTAATTTAAAAAATGGTAAAAAAAGAAGAAAAAGAATTAACAGTAGCAGACTTGCCAGGAGTAGGACCTTCCACAGCTGAAAAACTAGCAGCAGCAGGATTCGACACATTACTAGCAATTGCAGTAGCATCATTAGGGAATTTAGTATCTTCATCCGGAGTATCAGATTCAGTTGCAAGAAAGATGATTCAAGCAGCAAGAGATATGATGGAGATGGGCTTTGAAACAGCTGATGAAGTTTTAACAAGAAGAATGGCATGTAAAAAAATAACCACAAGTTCTGAAGCGTTTGATGAAGTAATGGGTGGAGGTTTCGAAACAGGAGCAATCACTGAATGTTATGGAGAATTTGGTTCAGGAAAAACCCAAGTAGGACACCAACTAGCAGTAAATGTTCAAAGACCAGAAGAAGAAGGTGGATTAAACTCCAAAGTAATTTATATTGATACAGAAAATACTTTCAGACCAGAAAGAATTTTACAAATGGCAAAAAGAGCAGGTCTTGACCCAGACACTGCACTAAAAAATATTAAAATTGCAAGAGCGTACAATTCAGATCACCAAATGTTATTGTCCGAAAAAGCAGAAGACTTACTAAAAACAGGAGAATATAAATTATTAATTGTAGATTCCTTAACAGCGCATTTCAGAGCAGAATATATTGGACGTGGAACATTATCTGAAAGACAACAAAAACTAAACAAACACATGCACTTACTGCTAAAATTAGCGGATATGTACAACTGTTGCGTAATGGTTACAAACCAAGTAATGTCAAAACCAAATGTAATGTTTGGAGATCCAACTGTTGCAATCGGTGGACACGTAGTAGGACACAGTTCAACATTTAGAATTTATCTAAGAAAAGGTAAAAAAGGAAGTAGAGTTGCAAAACTTGTAGATTCACCAAACTTACCAGAAAATGAATGTATGATGTTTGTAACTGAAGGTGGACTTTCAGACAAAGACGAATAATATAATCTTTGATTATATTATTTTCCAGCAACCATTGCGTTGGTGTGAAAATCAATTTAAAATCCATTGGATTTAAAATGATAATCGGAAATAATCTTTGATTATTTTAAAAACAAATAATATAAAAATTGATACTTAAAAGTTATCACTTTTAAATTTAAATTACAAACTAAAAACAAAATCAAATTAAATTAATTATAAAATGAGCATAAAAGAAAACCAACAAAGATTAGCGCAAGCAATCACTGATTACGTACAAGATGAACAAACAATTAACCAGCTGACTAATACATTAAATGATTTAAAATTCGAAACAGAATTTAAAAAAATCGATTTATTTGGTAACATATTAAATGAACTAAACCATTCATTAAAAGAATTATCAAGAAAAGAATTAAAACAAAGAATTTTACTAATTCAGAGTTTTGATTACCAATTATAAAATTTGACTTTTAATTATTTTCGTAAAAGAAAAGAAGTATCTCAGATTTATCTGTGATATACTAAAAATTATATTTATTAAAATTTAGTAGAAATTTTTACAAAAAGAATTTTTTATATAAAACAAAGAATTTTACTGATTCAAAGTTTTGATTATCAATTATAAAATTTATTTATATTAATTTATTAAAAAATCAAAATACACTAATTTAAAATTCAATATGACTTGCGAATTTTAAATAAACTATTCTTATTCTTAACATAATAGAATTTTTCCAGAGGAAACTTTATGAATATCTTTGATTTCATAATGGCTTAGAAATTATACAAAATAAATTTATTGAAATATACTCTTATAAAATCTCCACTTTGTCGATTAAAGTATCTAAATAAAATTGTAGTTATCACATCGTTACACAATCCAGACAAAAAAATTTAAAACATATTTGAACTATTTAAATTGTAAATAAATAAATAGACACAACAGTTAAGACAAACGCAATCACTTTCTTAAAATCAACTTTTTCTTTATACACAATAATTGACAAAACAACTGGAATAAATAAAGAATAAGAAATTGTCTTATACACAATAGCTAGATTTCCAACTTGATAAGCATAATAAAAAAACATACCATTACCTGAAAACAAAAGACCTTGCAGAGCAGAAAACCAAATAATAAATTTAATATTTTTAGTTTTAGAATTAATTTGTTTAATTTTATCAAACTTTGTAAAAATAAAAAATATTGTACCAATTGTAAAATGTAATAAATTATATGTAAAAAATTCAGGATTATTAACAGCATTATATTTTGCAGCAACATGTAATAATGAAACTAAAACAATTCCAATAAATAGAAACAAAATACCTTTCTTAAACTCAACATTTGTCTCAGAACTTGTTTTTTTCTCAAGTAATAAATAAAAAACTAAAAATCCAATCAAAATTCCAAGCAGTTGAAAATAGTTAAGAACTTCTGAAAAAATTAAAACACCTAATCCTAATAAAATAGTTGAAGAAAAAATTCTATAATTAATAAAATAAGTTGATGCAGAGATATACCTTAAAGAAATTAATCTAGTTTTTAATACATAAGGATATCCAATTCCCATAATGACAGCAATAATAATTGTTATAGAATTAAGAATAAATTCTCCAAATAAAAATAAATATATAACACTATAAATTGAGGAAAATAAATACAAAAAGAATAGAATGTATGTTTCATCAAGTTTTCTCTCACTTGCAATTTTTGTTGTAAAAGAAAAGAATCCTAATAGCAAAGCAGCAATAAGCGAATAAAATAACCAAACCTCCATCCTAATTTAATTTTCATCCTCATCATCCACTATTTCAGAAATTTTTACAAACAATAAAATTAATAATCCATATGAAAAAAATAAACCAATAAAAACAAAATATGTAATAGCTATATCTAAATACGCAATTACTCCAAAGTACACAGCTAAAAATATTAAACTAATAAAATATGCAATTTCCATAATCAAAACAGATGCAATACTAATCTCTAAAATATTTTTATTAGACTTAATAAAATTATAATAATACTTTTCATAAGGAAGCATTAAAATCGGATCAAGAATTTTATTAATTGAATCAAAAAAAACAATAACAATTTGATTAGGAACAATAGTTCTCAAAAAAAATATAGATGAAGATATTTTTGTCATTTTTTTAAATAACTTTTTAGAAGGTTTTGAATCAATTCTTTTCCCAACATAATAACTAACTCCAATTGAAATCACAGCCGACACAGAAATCAAAATCCCTAAATCTTTAGTATTTTGAACAACAACAAATAAAAATAAAGGCCACACAATCCAAAGCAAAGAATCAACAGACCATCGAGCACCTTCTGCAATATGGAAATTTTTTGGAACTTCTCTAAAAAAATACTTTAAAATATTTTTAGGTGACTTTGTACTATGAAAATATTGATCTTTAGTAAGTAACAATGGAATCATTGCTAAAACCATAATAATAATTGCAAAATTAAAAAACATATCAAAACCAAAATAAAAAGTAATAAATCCACCAACTAATGGAGAAATTAAAGATGCAGTAATTAAAACAATTCTAATTGTTGCAAGACCTTGTCCATCATGTCCTTTTTGATTCAAAATATTTTTAGCAACAAAAACTTGTTCAGCAGCAGTTAAAATTGATTTAGGTAAAACTCTAATGAGTAGAATTAAACAAATAATCCACAAATCACCATAAAAATCTCCAGACAAAAATCGAAGACCAAAAGTAAAAATAATCATCCCAGGCAAATGTGCAAGAATTGAATGTTTAATTCCAAGTTTTTCAATAATTTTTCCAGAAAATGGAATAAAAATTAAAAAAAAAATTTCATTAATTAAAAAAAATAAAATAATTTCAAATAAAGAATAATTCAAATCAGAATATAAATAAATAGGAATAAATAAAGAGATTAAAGCAAAGGAAATATTTCTTAAAACTTTATATACATAATATTCAATAATTTCAGGATTCCATTTATGTCTTAAAAATAATGCATCAAGTGACTTATGAAAATCTCTGTGGTGTAACATAATAAAAAATAGCTATCTAAGTTTATAAACTTATATTTTAATAAAAAATTAAAACTTTTAAATTAGGTTCTCAAGAAATCCTTGTCCTTTTAAGGCGAGGATGAACTGAGAAAATAATTTGTTAGAAATTTTTTTGAATTCCTATTAAATTACGAAGACTCCATTGGTTTTAACTCGTTATTAGTAATTTTCAAAAATTTCTTCATTTTCTAACCTTAATCATTAGAGAGTTCAGAAATTTTAGTTAAAAGTAAAGTTAAAAATCCATAAATTATAAATAATACAACAAACGCCAAATACCCAACTTCTATTTTTAAAAATTCTAATGTTCCAAAATAAATTGCTAAAAAAATAAAACTTACAAAATAATAAAGTTCACAAATCATATTTGATGCAATAGCAATCTCTAAAATATTTTTATTAGATTTAAAAAATTTATAAAAATATTTCTCATATGGTAAAAATAAAACTGGTTCGACAATTCTATTAATTGAATCAAAAATTACAATTAAAACTTGACTTGGAAAAACACTCCTTAAAAAAAATAAACTAGTTGATACTTTAGTCATCTTAGATAAAAACTCTTTAGTTAATTTTTTATCAATTTTTTTCCCAACATAATAACTAGCAACTATTGAAATCACACCAGATACCGACACTAAAACTCCCAAATCTAAAGTATTTTCAACAACTAAAAATAAAAATATTGGCCACACAATCCACATTAAAGAATCAATTCCCCATCTTGCACCCTCTGCAATATGAAAATTTTTAGGAATTGTTTTAAAAATATATTTTAAAACATCTTTTGAACTTTGAGTAGAATGAAAGTATTGATCTTTTGTAAGTAATAATGGAATCATTGCAATTCCCATAAAAAATATTGCAAAATTAAAAAACATATCAAAACCAAAATAATAAGTGATCGCCCCTCCAAAAAGAGGTGAAACTAAAGATGTTATAATTAAAAGAATTTTAATCCTTGCAAGACTTGAACCTTCATGCCCTTTATGATTTAAAATATTTTTAGCAATAAAAATTTGCTCAGCAGAAGTTAAAGGAGCTTTTGGTGCAACTCTAAACACTAATAATAATACAATCAATCCTAAATCAGCAATAAAATCACCAGATAAAAATCGAAGTCCATAAGTATAAATTATCATACCTGGAATATGAATTAACATTGAATGTTTAATACCAATTTTTTCAATAATTTTTCCAGAAAATGGAATAAATATTAAAAATATAAATTCATTAATTAAAAAAAATAAAATAATTTGAAATATAGAGTAATTTAATTCAGAATATAAAAAGATAGGAATAAAAATAGAAATTAAAGAAAAAGCAATTTCTCTAACAACTTTATATATATAATATTCCGAAATTTCAGGATTCCATTTATGTTTTAAAAATAATGAATGAATAGACTTATTGAAATCTTCGTGACGTAACATAATATTTTATTATATTTTCAATTTATAAATATTTATAATATATAAAAATTAAACATTATAATTTTAATATAATTTTAATATAATTTTGATATATTTTTATTATTTTTTCAGATACTCAACTAATAAACGTACACCACGACCAGTAGCATTCAATGGAACATAATTATCTTCTTTCTCAGAATACACTGCTCCAGCAATATCTAAATGAGACCAAATAACATTTTTATGTACAAACTTTTCAATAAATGCTCCTGCAGAAATACATCCTCCAATCTTTCCTCCAAGATTTGAGAAATCAGCAACAGAAGATTTTAATAAATCTCTATGTTCATGATGGATTGGTAATCTCCACGCCCGTTCAGAAACTTTTTCTCCACACTCATATAACTCATTTTCAAACTTAGAATTATTTCCTAAAATTGCAATCAAACTTGGACCAAGTGCAACAAGACAAGCGCCAGTCAAAGTTGCAACATCAATAATTTTTGTAATCTTAAAGTTATCTTGAACATAACTAATAGCATCCGCTAAAACTAACCTCCCTTCAGCATCAGTATTTTTGATCTCAACACTTTGTCCTGAATATGATTTAAAAACATCTCCTGGAATATATGCACTACCGGAAGTAGCATTCTCAGCGCAACTTAAAACAAGAACAAGATTATGTTTAAGTTTTAACTCAACAGCAGATTTAAACGCACCATACACAGTTGCAGCTCCACCCATATCAATTCTCATAGTTTCAATATTCCCAGTCCCTTTTAAATTTAAACCTCCAGTATCAAAAGTAATTCCCTTACCAACTAATGCAAGTTTATCTTTAGATTTAGAATTTCCATTATACTCCACCATAATTAATCTTGGCGGATTTACAGAACCTTTTCCAACAGCATATAATAAATTTAATTTTTCTTTAATAATTTTTTTCTCATCTAAAACAGTAATTTTTAATTTATGTTTTTTTGAAAACTCTTTAGAAATATTTTCAAGTCTTTCAGGAGTCATATCACAAGCATTTTCATTAACCATATCACGCACAATCTTTGTATTAGAATTTACAATTAAAACATTTTTCACAAGTTCATTATATTTTTTATCAATATGTAAATTAAAATTAATTTTATGTTTATCTTTTTTAGATAAATATTTATCAAATTTATAGTCAGACAAATCAAGTCCTTCAACAACTGCGGATACAATAGAATCTTCATTAATTGGAATGATAACTCCAACTTCAACTTCTTTTTTATCTTTTAAAAATTTAAACGCTTTAGAATAAATAATTCTTAAATCTTCACTAGTATAATTATCAGGTAAATTAAAAGTTAAAAATCTTATATATTCACCATTTTTATTTTCTTCAACAAAATATAACATTTCATCTTTATTCCCCAAATAGTTATACTTTTTAATTGACTTTTTAAAATCAATATTAAATTGACTTTCTAATCTATTCTTAACAAATTGAATTCTACTATCATTCTTAATTGTAGGCACAATGTAACACTTAACAAGTTTATCACCAATTTTAATACTCATACAATACTATTAGTTTAGAAATTTATAAACTTTGTTAAATTTAAATCAATAAATTAAAACAATATCAAATCAAAATATCTTCATTCAAAATAAAAATCATCATCTAAACTTTCACCAACATCTTGTACATCGTGACTACCACCATGATGGTACTTCATCTCATAAAATCTAAAACCTACAAGAGCTACAAATCCTAATCCTAAAACAATTAATAACCAAACCCACCACATAAGACCATCTTCAATAATTGCATTCATATCAACATAAATTGGAATTATTTTTTTATATCCTGTTGTAGATTTTACAATCAAATCTCCAACACTAGAATTCCCCATAGCTTCAAGTAAAACTGGATTTATAACTCTGAAAAATAAATCCCTAGTATCATCAATTGCAAGTAATTTACTATTCTCTGCTGCAACAATTAATCCTTTAAAATTTCCAGTAATTTCAAAAGTTAAAGTTTGTCTCGCTGAACTTAAATCAGATACAGAAATTACAAAATCATCAATTGTTGAGATAGTAATATTGTCTCCAATCTCAAAACTTTTTTCTGCAATCTGTATACTAATATTTCCTGATGTTGTAAATGAATTAATATCATCAGAACAATCTAGTTCAAGAATATAATTCCCTTGTTTTAAACCTGTATTTTCTATTTCAATATCATTATCACTCGAAGTTAAACTAACGCTATTCTCTGCTCCATCAAATGGATTTTTATATTTACAAGTAAGATCTATATCTGGAACTTTTCTTAAAATTCGAACATTAATAAATGGAACTTCTGGCGTCATTGAATAATTTCCATCAACAATACTAATTGGAGTTGGTCCAATTAAATTTATTGGAATATCAATTAAAATTAATTCATTATTTTGTCCATCTACTCCCGTGATTGTCATCTCTCCTGTTAAACTTGAATAAAAATCAGAATCAACTTTAATTTTAAATTTAATTTTATCTCCTCCGTCCATCTCTCCAAGATTTTGAGAGTATGATACAAATTCATCTAAGTCAGAACTTAATATAATTCTAATATTTTTCAAATTATGAATTGTAGGATTCTCAATTACAAACTCTACTGATTCAGAAATTTCATTAATTGCATTAATTTTCAAATAAGGTTTAATTTGTTCTTTAATTGATAAATACGCTACAGTATTTTTTTCAACATCTCCCCAACCTGTCGAAGGCTCATTGAAATAAACCCACTTCTTACCATCATCAATATATTCAGAATCTGAAGATATTTTTTTTAAACCAATAATACTCCAAGAAGTTTTAATCACATCATTATAAATTGAACTACTTCCCCAACTCCCATCATTATTCTGAGAAAATTTTAAAGTATCAGTAAGGTCTTTATGTGTTTGATAATATAAAAATTTTCCAGTATCTTCATATTCATTATTTGTATCTAAGCTTTTAGACTTATCGCTCTCAGTAATTACAAGAGACTCAATATAACTAGATAGCAATTTAGAATCTTCAATCCCACTTCCGTATGCAATTAATGTGTCCATTGTCGCAGAGTAGTCGCAGTTATTTTCTTTCCCAATACAACTAAACGCGTCCACATTAATATTTACGCCAATACTATTTTGATAATCTATTTCATCTTTTAATGAGCCAGTATAACTATATTCTTTAACAGTAATCATTTCAACAGTTTCATTACATCTAAAATTTAAAATATTACTTGCATACTTTGTAATTGAATCATCATCTTTATCAAACTTATAATTAACTTCATCTTCATCATCAATTTTAAGAGTACACATAATCTCTTCGCCAGACACAAATGAATTATCTATAACAATATCAAAACGTGTTGGATTATTATCATTTGAAATTTTATATTTATTCAAATAATTTTTCCCATCTTCAAGTAATCTTGATGAATGTGTATAACCTGCAATAACTAAATTTCTTAAAATTTTTGAAGTATCAAGAATAGAACAACTATCACGCGGCCAACATTTATTATTATTATTTCTATCTTGTTTTAATTTTTCATACGCTTTAGCACTCTGTTCATTTTCAGCAGATTCAACATCATTTAACACAACCAAATAATAACTCAAATCTACAGGATTTAAAATTTCTAAATCTAAACTTAAAACATGATTAATTAATTTTGATTGTTTTTGTTTTTTGAATTTTCGTTTAATAATTTTTTCTTTTAAATCAATTGAGTACACAATTTCTAAAGCAAACTCTTCTGAATTAATTTCACTTAATTCATAATTTGAAAAGTAACAATTTTTCTTTTTATAACTTTCAAAATTTGGAATTACTACATCTTTTCCAGAATCTGGAATAATTACAAAATCTAATTTGTCAACTGGTTCATCTGAACAAAATTCAAAACTTAATAATTCATTTTCTAAATAATTAATTTTTTCATAAACATGATCTTGTTCTTCAAAATAACTCGGTGACACTATATTAAGGGAATCTACGGAAAACACTAAATTAAAGGAAATAATAAAAACTATAAAAGTCATCCAAAATCTCGGTTTCCCAAAAATATTCATAGTAAAAATACAAAAAATGAATTTAATATTGTTTATAGTCACTCTTTAATTAGGTATCAAATTAATTATTTTTAAGAGAAAATCAAGGTTTCCACACATCAGATTTTATTTGCATTTTATTTACAATTTAATTAGATTTTATTTAGATAATATTCGGAGTATTTATACATTTATTTTAAGTTTTTTTACAAATAAAATTATATAAAAATCATATTAAATAGAGAATAAATAAATAGATATTATAGTTAAAACAAATGCAAAACTTTTTCTTAATGTAACTTTTTCTTTATAAAAAATAATAGATAAAATAATTGGTATAAATAAAGAATAAGACATAATTTTATACACTGCTCCAAGGTTTCCAAGTTCAAATCCAAGCACTACAAAAATAATACTTCCAATAAAAAAGAATGCTTGATTTATAGAAAATAAAATAAATCTTGTATTAATATTTTTAAGATTATGTGATTTAATAATTTTTTTAGGACTAAATAAAAATGATGTAATTAATGAAATAATCATATAATTAACTAAAAATGAATAAATATCAAATCCAGACACAGCAATATATTTAATAGCACTATTCACAAAAACAATTAATACAACTCCATACAACATATATAAAACACCAGTTCTAAAATCTTTTTTATTCTCAGTGTTAGATTTTTTTTCAAGTAATAAATAAAAAATATAAAATCCTAAAAGCATTCCAATCCACTGAAAAATCGACACAATTTCGGAGAAAAAATAAATTCCACTAATAAATAAAATAGTTGAAGAAAAAATTCTATAATTAATAAAATAAGTAGAGGATGAAATAAATTTTAAAGAAGTCATCCTTAATTTTAAATTTAAAGGATATAACATTCCAGGAATTAAAGCAATAAAAAAACTATCAAAACTAAATAAAACTTTACTAAATAAAACAAACGACAACACAGCAAAACATACTGAAAAACCCATTAAATAAAATAAACTTAAATCTTTATCATAATTATTTTCACTAACAATTTTAGTTGTAAAAGAAAAAATCCCAATACAAATTCCAGCTAAAATAGCATAAAATAACCACATTTCAATAAACATAATAATAATAATAAATTAAAACTTTATAAAAGTTTTTCTTTAATCAAAATAATGCTTTCAAAAAAATAGAATTTTAAAATTATTAAACTATTTTCTAAACGTTCGCAAAGCTCACTAAAAATAATTTAACAATTTTAAAAAATATATAATTTCCACTTCGTTGAATTCTCAACTACGTTTCACAAAATAGAATTTTCAGTTCAAATTTAAAAATTTCAAAGAAATTTATTAAACTAAAACTAAAAATGATATTATAAAATCAACTCGAACATATCCACAAATCACAAAGTTATATAAAATAATAAAAACTACTACTATATATGACAAAAAAACAAGAACAAAAAATAGATTCAACATCTGATAAATTTGTTAATTTCTATAAAAATAATTATAAAAAATTATTATTAGTTCCAGCAATTTTATTTTTAATCTCAATTGGATTTATTATAAATACAAGTTTAAATGAAGGTGTTCCAATTTACAGAGATGTATCTTTAAAAGGTGGATTATCTGCAGTAATTGATATTGATACTCAAGTAAGTTCAGAAGATTTACACATTCATCTACAAGACAAATTCACAGACAATTCTTTTGCTGTGTCCGAGTTATTTGAAGATGGACAAAAAGTAGGTTTTATAATTGATACAGATTTAAGAGAAGAAGAATTAAGAATGAACATTGAAAAAAAGTTTGAAACAACTTTTGAATTTGGAGACAATTATAGTTCAAACTTTATATCACCAACACTTTCATCAGCATTCTTCAAGCAAGCAATGTACATTTTATTAATTTCATTTGTATTAATGTCAGTTGTAATCTTTATGTACTTTAGACAATTAGTACCATCGGGAGCTGTTGTACTCTCAGCAGTTTTTGATATAATAGTTACAGTTGGAGTATTGAACGCTTTACAATTTAAAATCTCAATCGCAGGAATTGGAGCACTAATTATGATTATTGGATATTCAATTGATACTGATGTATTACTAACAAATAGAGTGTATAAAGAGAAAGGAAATGATTACTTTGAGAAAACAGGATTCGCATTTAAAACTGGAGTTTTAATGTCTTTCACAACTTTAGTAACTGGGATTGCAGCAATGATTTTAACAAATTCAACTGTAATTTTTGAAATTGCATTAATTTTAGTAATTGGTTTATTAGTAGATTTTATTTCAACATGGTTTCAAAATGCAGGAATTCTTTTATGGTGGCTAAACGATAAAGATTCTAAAAAGTCAAAATAATAAATAAAATAATTTTTATTTAACTTTTTAATCTTTTAAAATAAATACAACACAATTAATTCTAACAAATATTTATAACTTTAACAAATTATAATTAACTTATGTTAAAAGAATTTTTACACTATATATTTAATAAATCATATTTTCTTAAAAAAGACATATTAAATATTATCGATGAAATAGATAAAATTAAAAACTTAGTTGTATCTGTAAAAACTAATCCAAATAATAACAATTCAAATAAATTATCTTTTCATATAATTTCCAATTATACAGAGATTAAAGATTATTCAATAAAATTATCAGAATCAAATTTAGATTATCCAAAAATATTAAATGAATTTAATTTAATTTCTAAAGATGAAGCTTTTCAAGATTTAAATAAATTAATAATAATTGATAATGAAACATTAGATAGAATATTTAATTCTATAAATGATTATAAAACTTTTTTATTAAAAAACATAGATACATATGAAGAAAATTATATATTAAATGCATAAATAAAAATAAAATTATTTTTCAAAGAAAAAAAGATATAATTTATAAATATTTTTCAGAATGGATACAATCACCATCTGCACCAAGTAACAAAGCTTTCTCTGTAACACCTGCAACCATTTCAGGACGACCACAAATATATATCTCACTATTTAATAAATCCATACAATCTAAATGTTCTTGAACATAACCTGCTCTACCAAACCATTCATCTGTTGGTCTAGAAATTACTTTAATATATTTTAATTGTGGATTATCATCTCTTAATCTTTCAAACTCTTTATTAAATAATAATTCTTCAGGAGTTCTAGTTCCAAATAATAAAACAATTTCTCTTTGATCTTTTTTATCAGAGAGTAATTCAAATAAAATTGAACGAAGTGGAGCAATTCCAGTTCCAGTTCCAATCAAAGCAACTTTCTCTTTTTTCAAATCTTCATCTGATTGTAATTTAAATAATCCAAGTGGTCCCATAATAGAACATTCATCACCAACATTCATTTTAAATAAACTAGGAGTAGAACGTCCATCTTCAACTAAATTAATAGTTAATTCAATAACATCTTTATTCTCTTTAGATGATGCTATAGAATAAGGTTTCCTATGTTTAACACCATCATGTTCAAACATTAAATTAACAAACTGCCCAGACTCAAATTCAAATTCTTCATCTAAATGAATTGTAAATAATTTAGTTTTATCAGTTTGGTTTTCAATTTTTACAAATTTTCCGTTAATAGTTTTTATTGCCATAATATAATTAGACTTTGTTTTATTATAAAACTTAGTTTTACTATTAGTTAAATAAGTATTATAATACAAAAGTTTAAATATTATATTTTTTAAAATATTTTATGGAC